>JBARBA010000292.1:0-7301 GCA_049792555.1 Anaerolineales bacterium | reverse complement strand
CAGCGACACCGGCAAGGTCAAAGCGGTAACTTGCCGCAAAAAGCGGGTTGGGAAGCGCGCCCTGCTCCGCCAGCCAGGAGACCCCCAAACCCAGCAGCATGATCCCCAAAACGGCAATCCCGGCGATGGCCCAACGTTTCATTTTTCCCCCTGGACCGCTCCCAGGAAGCAGTATCCCTGGCCGATCACGGTCTCGATGTAGTGGGGCTGCTCGGAGTCATCCCCCAACGCCCTGCGGATTTCTGCGATACGGGTGTCCACGACCCGGGTCTCGATGGCGTTGCTCCAACCCCAGACTTCCTCGAGCAAGCGTTCGCGCGAGATCATTTCGCGTGGGTTGAGCATCAAAAACTCCAGCACCCTCACCGCGCGCGTAGTCAGGTTGATGTCCTGCCCGGCCAGCCAAACCTGGCGCGTCTGGCGGTCCAGCGCCAGCGTCCCGCTGTTCAGGCGGCGAAAGCTGGAGAGCGGCAGGCTGCCGCTGTGGGTGCGCCGCAGGATGGCCTGCACCCGCGCCAGCAGTTCCAGCGGGTCAAAAGGTTTGTTGAGATAATCGTCCGCGCCTTCCTGCAGGCTGAGCACCCGTTCGGCGGTCGTATTGACTTTGGTCAGCAGGATCACGGGAGTCCAGTCCCCCGATTGGCGCAGGCGGCGCAGCACGTTGCGCCCGTCGAGTCGGGGCATGAGCATATCCAAAACGATCAGGTCGGGCCGCTCCACGGCGGCCATTTCCAACGCCTGTTCGCCATTGGCAGCCGAAACGACCTGATAGCCGGAGCGTTCGAGCAGGGGCTTCAGCTCGGCCAGCAGGTCAACTTCGTCGTCGACGATCATGAGTTTGGTTTTATCCATTTCACTCCCGGAGGAAATCTTTGGCATAGGGTGGTTTCGATACGGCGGGATAGCGCCGCCTACTCAACCACCAATGACTGAAAAGGCAGGTAATCTACTTGTTGGAGAACCCCTCTTCCGGCCTGTGGCGCGGGTAGCAGCCCAACACGCGCACTGTCAGGGCGTACTCGGCCAGGTGGTCAAGCGCCTTTTTGACGTGCTCCTCGTCGGTGGAACCGGCCAGGTCGATGTAGAACATGTATTCCCAGGGCTTGCCGATCAACGGGCGCGACTCGATCTTGTACAGGTCGATATCCCGCAGGGCAAAGACGCTCATCGCTTTGAACAAGGCCCCCGGCTGGTTCTTTAGCGAAAAAACGATCGACGTTTTGGCGTCTGTCAGGGTGGAAACGCGGGTGGGGGTGATCGCCAGGAAACGGGTATAGTTCTCAGGGTTGTCTTCGATGCCCTCTTCCAGGATGTTCATCCCGTAGATTTCCGCCGCGCGCCGCGAGGCAATTGCCGCCGTGACGCGGTCCCCCGAATCTTTCAACCACTTGACGCTGCCGGCCGTGTCGAAGACCGGGTCGTCCGGTTTGACGCCCGGCAGGGCGCGGAGGTACGCGGCGCACTGTCCCAACGCCTGCGGGTGGCTGATGAAGCGTTTGATGTCGGCTTTCTGCACGCCGGGCAGCGCGATCAGGCAGTGATGCACGCGCAGGAAGTATTCGCCCACGATCCACAACTGGTGGCGCAGCAACAGGTCGTAATTTTGGTGGATGCTGCCCGCCAGCGAGTTCTCGATCGGGATCAGGCCGTATTCGACCTCCCCGCGCGCGACCGCCGTGAAAAGGTCGTCAAACGACAGGCAGGGCAGCGTTTCGACGGAAGGGCCAAAATACCCGTAGACGGCCTGCTCGGAATATGCGCCTGGTTCACCTTGAAATGCGATTTTCATGGAAGACCTCGGAAAATGGAGAATAGAGAGTAGGGAGTAGGTTTTTACGCAATACGCAATACGCATTACGCAACTTTGTCTGCCCAGGCGAGAATGGCTTTGAACCCCGCCTCGATCTCGGCTTCGGATGCGGCGATGGTCATGCGCACAAAGCCTTCGCCTTGTTCGCCGAAGGCCGCGCCGGGGACGAGCGCCACCGAGGCTTCGTCGAGCAGCCTTTCGCAAAGCTCGATGGACGGGATGCCCAAGTTGCGCATATCCACAAAGAAGTAAAAAGCGCCATCCGGCGGGCTGACTTTGACGGGCGATGGGCCGTGCTCACGCGCCAGGCGCAGGACGAGTTCCCGGCGGCGTGCGTAGGCGTCACGCATATCGCTGGCGGCTTGCTGCACGGAGGGGGCGCTCAACGCAAAGGCGGCTGCTTTCTGGATGAAAGGCGCCACGCAAGTGATCGAGTTCTGGCTGGCTTTCAGGGCGCTCTCGATCACGCGCTGCGGCGCAGCCAGGTAGCCCACGCGCCAGCCGGTCATGGCGTAGGTCTTCGACAGGCTGTTGAGCACCAGGGCGCGTTCTTTCATCCCCGGCAGCGCGGCGATGCAGGTGGGCTGGCGGCCGTCGTAGACCAGGTTCTCGTAGACTTCGTCGCTGATGATCCACAAATCGCGCCGGACGGCGAATTTCGCCAGTTCGAGCAGATAGTCGCGCGGAGCGATCACTCCGGTCGGGTTGGACGGCCAGTTGACGACGATGGCGCGCGTCTGCTGGGTGAGCGCCCGTTCCCAGGCTTCCAGTGTTGGGAGGAAGCCGTCTTCTGCCAGGGCCGGGACGCGCGTGGCTTGCCCGCGCAGCATGGTGACCATATTCGAATGCGTGGCCCAGCTTGGATCGGGGATCAGCACCTCGTCGCCGGGGTTCAAGATGGACTGGATGGCGCAGTAATAGGCGTGGATGGCGCCGTGCGTCGCCAGGATTTCGGTTTCGGGGTCGTAATCGACGCCGTTAACGCGCGCCATCCTCTCGGCAACGGCCTTGCGCAGTTCGAGCGTGCCGCGGCTGGGGCCGTAGTGCGTTGCCCCGGCCTGCATGGCGCGCAGCGCCACATCGATCACAGCCGGCGGCGTGGCAAAATCGGGATCGCCGACCTCCAAACGGATGATCTTGCGTCCCTGTGTACACAAGTTGACAACCCGGTCCGCCATCGCAACGGTGGCAGATTGGCGGATGAGATCGAATTGGGTATTGAGAGAGGTCATCGCGTTATCCTGTGTAAATAATGGCTGATTATACCTGCCCTTTCCACGGTGAAGTTATTCTTGCGCGGCTATAAAAAGACTATCCGCAGATTTCGCCGATTTACGCAGATTTTTTAAATCTTAAAATCTGCGTAAATCTGTGTAATCTGCGGATGAAGCTTTTTAGGTCACGCCAGGCAGGCTTTTTGGCACCCCAGGTTGCGTAGTTGGCTGACCCAGGCCTGTTTCGCCGTTTCGTTGGCGGATTCCAGCCCGGGCAGCGGGTTAGCCAGCCCATACTGTTCGTATTTGGCGTTGCCGGCGTTATGGTACGGCAGCAAGTCCACCGCCTCGAGGTTCGGGTACTTTTCCGAGAGCGCCGCAATCCCGGCCAGGTGATCGGCCGAGTCGTTTACTCCCGGAATGAGCGGGCAACGCAGCCGGATGGCTGCCCCCTGCCGGTAGAGAAAACCCAGGTTCGAGAGAATCTTGTCGTTGCTCACGCCGGTTAAACGGCGATGCGTTTCGGGGTCGGTGGCTTTGTAATCGAACAGGAACAGGTCCACAAACGGTAAAACGTCTGCATAGGCGCGCTCACTCGTCCAGCCGCAGGTTTCCAGGCAGGTGTGAATGCCCTCGGCTTTGGCGGCCTGGAGCAACGCCAGCGTGAACCCCGGCTGGAGCATGGGTTCGCCGCCGGTCAACGTCAACCCGCCGCCGGACTGCTCGTAATAGCGGACATCCTTGCGCACCTCGGCCATGACGGTATCGACGCTGTAATTCCTGCCCGTCTCTTTGAGCGCGTCATAGAGACAGCCGTCCACGCAGTCGCCGCAGCGCACGCAAAGGGAGCGCTCCAAAACATGAATGCCCCCGTCAATTTGCTGCGCCCCGTGCATACAAGTCCCGGCGCACTCCCCGCAGACGACGCAGTTTTGCGCGAGAAAGGAAATCTCGACCCCGCCGAACTGCGATTCAGGGTTGTGGCACCACTGGCAGCGCAAGGGGCAGCCTTTCAGGAAGACCGCCGTGCGAATGCCGGGGCCGTCGTGAAGCGAGGTGCGCTGGATGTCGAAAAGCAGGCCGGTTTTCAATATTTTTGGATGAATTGTTGTTATGGTGGTTTCGGTACGGCAGCGGGATAGCGCCGCTGCCTACTCAACCACCGATGTATTATGGTAGAGAAATTTAATAGAGAGTCCGCGCAAGCAGGTCTTGCTGGATTTCAGGGGTCAGCTCCACAAAACGGGCGCTGAAACCGCCCACGCGCACGATCAGGTTGCGGTAGCTTTCGGGGTCTTTGAGCGCGGCTTCCAGGTCGCCGCGCCCGACGACGGTGATCATCGACTGCGCGCCGCCGCTGGCAAAATAGGTATCGAGCAAGGCTTTGACCTTGGGGCGCTCCTCGCGGAACAGGGATTTGCTGAACTTCATGTTTTGGGTATACCCGGCGTGGAGGTTCACGTCGGGTTTGACCAGCGAATTCAGGAAGGCGGTCACGCCGTTGGTGTCGTTGCCGGCGGTGGGCGTGTTGCCGTTGGCCAGCGGTTTCCCGGCCCGGCGACCTTCGGCCGATGCCAGTGTTTGCGCGCCGAGCGAAACGTTCATCCAGTTGTTGATGTTGACGATCAGGAAGTAATCCAGCCCAACGCGCGCCGCCTGGGCCATCGTGTGGCTTGCGACCTGCTCCGAGACGCGGCAAAGCATGTCGTCGGCTTCGGGGTCGTCGTTGCCGAATTTGGGGGCCAGGCGCATCAGGCGTTGTTCGCGCTCGTAACCGGCAAAATCCGCGTCGATGGCGGCCACCAGCCGGTTTAACGGCAGCAGGTTGCGGTCGTAGACCAGGTTCTTGATCGCGGTCAGGCTGTCAGCGGCGTTGACCATGCCGTAGGTTTCGATCAGCCCGCCGCGAATGCGCGCGCCGCCGCCCAGCAGCGACTTTCCGCGCGCGATGCAGTCGTCGTAGAGCATGGACGTGAACAGGAAAGCAGCCTGTTCGGCTTCCAGATCCACCTCGAGGCGATGGCGGTTGGCAAGTTGTTCAACGGAATATTCGATCTGGCGGGCGTAGGCGGTCCAAAGATCGTCAAAGGTTGAAAGTTGAAGGTCAGTGGACAGCCCAATCACTTCCCCGGTCTGCGTATCTTTGCCATCGTGCAAAACCGCTTCGAGCGCTTTGAGCATGTTCAACGAACAATTGGGCGAGCCAACGCTGACGTGGTCGATGCAGTATTCGCCGCAGCCGTACGGCAGGTATTGCTCGGCGTCGGCGCGGCTGACCTTGAAAGCCTGCTCGACGGCGGGCGCGTTAACATCGTCGTTGAACAACATCGGGAAGGTGCGGCCCTCGGCCAGCACGTCCAACGCTTTCGCCATCAGCGCCGGGTTCATGCCGTGATAGAAGCGCAGGGTCAACTGCGGCTCGATTTCGATCACGGTGCGGGTGGCTTCCATCGCCAGCAGGGCAAAACGGTCGGCGCTGGATTCGTTCGGACGCCCGCGCCCGCCGATGAAGACGCGCCCGTTGAAGACCGTCTTGCGGGCCGCGATCAGTTGCCAGAGCGATTGCATCAGCGCCAGGGCACCGGCCTCGCCCAGGCGACCGCTGTCCACGTCGGCGGCGTAGAAATCGCCCAAGTAGACGTCCATGCGCCCGTAGTTGACCGCGCCGGAGATGAGCGCGTACAGCCAGGCCAGTTGCGCGGCCTCGCGCAAGGTTTCCGGGGCGCGGACGGCGATATTTTCCAGCGCGGCGCGCATTTCGCCCTCGGTTTGGGCGGCATAGGCGCGGATGACCTCCACAAACAGGTCGAGGGCCATGTCCATCGCCTCGTAAAGCGGCAGGCCGCCGTTGCGCTTACGCCCGGCGGTAATTTCGGCGCGCAGACCGGGCAGGCCGATGCGCGTCAGTTTTTCGAAATCGAGCAGCGTGCCGGACAGCCGTCCGCCCATCTCGGCGATGTGGTTGGATGTGGCCGCGAGGGTTTCGGCGGGCAGGGCGCGGACGAGGCGGCCTTCGATGGTGGCTTCGGTTTGCCAGAAATCGAGCATGGACTGGACGGCGGCGCGCTCATTGGGGGCGAGGCTGTCCAGGTGTGGGTGAATCTGGTCGGCGTGGCAGTAGTAGATTGGGCCGCCGGAGGCGTCTTCCAGGCTAAAGCCTATTGCCGGGTAATGAATCCGCCCTGCGAGCAAGTCGCCGGGCCGGGGCGGGTCGAAGAGCGGCGGCATGAGCGTCCGCAGGCAGTGTGCTTCGCGCAGGGCCGGGTCATCAGTCAGGTGACGCCGGTAGGTTTCGGTAAAGGCCAGTTCGAGGGCGAAAGGGGTGGCAGTCATAAAAGTTCTCCAGAGTGGACGAAATGAATTTCGTCCTACGTGGGCGACCAGCCCATGACCTGCCGCAGGTAGGCCAGGCCGCTGACGAAGCCGCCCGCATGGGGAATCCAGTCCTCGTCGGAGTAGCGCCGGGGCTGGTCGTTTTCAAGGGTGGGTTCGACTTCCATCTGGAACTGGCGGTTGGTACACAGCCCGTTGCCAATGCTGCCGGGAATTTGTGACCAGGTTTTGACGCTGTTGTTGCCGATGCCATGAATGAAACTGTAGGGAATGGCTTTGCCCGCCGGGATTTGCTCCTGCCACATGACTGAACCTTCGAACGAGTCGCTGGTCAGCCCGGCGTTGAGACCGGCCACCCATTGCAGGTTGCCGACGGCGATGGGGCGGAAGGAGCGGTCGTCGAAAAAGCTGTCAAATTGAACTGCCAGCGCGGCGGCGTAGCCGTAGCAGACGTTGAAGCCGTGCCAGGGGCCGCCAAAGGAGAGCAAGCCCTGCCCGGCGTAATATCCCTGCGGCAGGATGAAAAAGGGGTTGGCCTGGCAGGCGGGCAGGAAGTAGCCATAGGCAAAATCGCGGACGGCCTGTCGCCAGCGGGGCTGTTCAGGGTGGTCGGGGAGCAGGTTGCACAGGTCCATGAGCGGGGCGAGGTAGTGGTTGAACATCATGCTGGTGTCGTGCCCCAGGTGGTGATGGATGAAGGCTTTTTCGGTGTAAGCCAGGTCGCCAAAGGTGTAGAAGTGGCCGTAAAATTTGCCTTCGGGGCTTTCTTTTGATACCTGGCGGCGCATGATTTCACGGGCGCGGAGCACGGCTTCGTCGAGGTACTGCGGCTTGCCCGATTTGGCAAGTTCGACTGCGCCCCAGACCATCATCAGCAGGTCGCCGGTCATGAAACCGTTTTCCGGTTGGGATGAGGGCGAGTAGTTCGGCGGCGCGCCGTGCAG
>JBARBA010000291.1:0-13615 GCA_049792555.1 Anaerolineales bacterium | reverse complement strand
CCCTTAAAAAACTAGCAGAATCCGTGCAACTCCGTGTAATCCGTGTCCAAATCGTTCTTTTTGTGCCTTCAAAAGGTCTCCACAGTTAAGTGCGGTCTCACCAATTTTTCTGGACATCTATAAATGCGCGCCGATCCAATCGAGCATGGCGCGAATCACTTCGGCCTTTTCCGGCTCGTTGTGCGTTTCGTGATACAAGCCTTGCCAGATGCGCAGGGTGACGATATTCCCGGCCTTTTCGGCAAATTCTTTCGACCCATCCGCAGAGGATATGCGGTCAGCGCTGCCATGCATCAGCAGCATGGGAACTTTCAACGTTGCGGCGCGCTCCAGCGCTCCCAGGGCGTTGGCATCCATCACCGTGAACAAGCGCGCCGAGATTTTGTCGTGTACCAGCGGGTCGGCGGCGTAGGCGCTGACGATTTTAGGGTCGCGTGAAATGTCTGCCAGTTTCAATCCGTTGGGCTGGGAGAAAGACGGGAAAATGGCGCTGATGATCTTCAACAAAAACGACAGGATGGCGCCCGGCCTGGAAACCAGTTGCAACCAGGGACTGGTGACAATGACGCCGCGCAACCCATCGGGATAACGCAGCGCATAATTGATCACCTGGTTGCCGCCCATGCTGTGGCCGTAGAGAAAGACCGGCAGGCCGGGGTGGCGCTTCTTGGCATCGGCCTGGAAGTCGCTGATGTCATTCAGCAGGCTTTCGTACGAGGGAGTATGCCCGCGCGGGCCGCCGGATTGGCCGTGTCCGCGCAGGTCGAAGCCTTGCAGGACATAACCGGCCGCGGTGAAGGCTTCGCCGACGTGGTTGTAACGATTGACGTGTTCGCCAAGTCCATGCACCAGGCAGATCACTGCTTTGGGCTGTTCCGCTGGAATCCAGCCGCGCGCGTACATTTCCAACCCGTCGCGCGATGTCCATTTCCACTCGTTGGCTGTCATTTTATTTTCCTGAAACCGTAATTTTGAATTCGCAGGCGTCCCCGCCGGCAGCCTGGCAGGAGACTTCTTCGGCGTCGTATTCGCGGCCGGAGACCCAGATCAGCGCCTCCTGGATCAATCCCAGCGTGACGAAGCACACGGGGGTATTTTCTTTCTGTCCGATCGTGGCAGCGCCGGCATGGTCGGCGAGCAGCAGGTCAAGGTCGAGGGTATGCACGCTAACATCCGCGTTCTGTTCGCGCATGAAACGCGCCAGCAGTTCGAGGACGGCTTTCAGCCGCTGTCCCGCCGGGAGGGAATGGACCAACTGCGCCTGCGCTTTTTCGGGCAGCGATGCGGTTTCGAGCAGGCGGCCCCACAGGATGCGCCCAATCCGCACAAGCGTGCCGCGCGCGCCGCGTCCGTAATAGACGCGCAAGGCATGTTGGATGCGCGCGTACGTTTCGGCGGCGGCGGCGCTGGTTAAATGGGAGACAGTCTGCGGGTCGACCAGGGCAGGGTCGAGATTGGCCTTCTCCAGCACCATGGAAAGCGTCTTCGGCCCCAGTTCGGCGTCAAGCGTTTCCAGGAATAGTCGAAAAAAATGGGTGGGCAGCAAGGGCTGGACGCTCATGCTTTTGGGTCTCCTACTTCAAAACGACAAAACTCATCGCCCCGGGCGCAGCAGTGCGTTTCGATGATTTCATGTTCCACGCCCGTAGCATATAGTACGGCTTCGTTGACTGAACCCATATACAGGTAACAGATGGGTTGTGTACTCTGGCGGCCCCAGCAGACGCTGCAGGTTTTTTCAATGTAAGCGATCTTGTCACCCTGTTCATCCACCCAGGCCTCGACGGCGGGGTTGGTTTTTTTGAGCGCGTTGGCCATGGCATTCAGGATGAACTTAATGCGTTGTCTCTCAGGCAGGAGCTTGAGCGCCACTCCGGCGATACCCAGGAGGGCGGCCTGCTCGCGCACGCCGTATTGGAAGGATGCTTTGCCAATGCGCCGCATCATGCCCTTGCTGGCCCGCCCGTAGAATTCTTCAATGCCCTGCAGCAGGCGGGCATATTCGGACGACTTGACCGATGGATTGAGATTGTCGGGCGGCAGGTTATCGACAAAACGCTCAAGACCGCTGGTGCGCAAAACAGCGTTCAGGCCGTTGGCGCCCATGACTTCTTCTGAGGAGACCAGGGCCTGGCGCATAAAGGTGTTGACGATAACAGTATCGGGGCGTGACATGAGCTTTTCTACTGTCTCCTGGTTAGCGGATTTGATAGGTATAAACCGGGTAAGCTTCACCCGTCAACGTAAAACCTATTTTGCGATACAGGGCAAGTGAAGCGCAGTTGTCATTTTGCGTGTTGACGGTCAGCCTGAAAATTCCCATGTGATACATGTGGCGCAGCAGGTCCTGGACAATGGCGTAACCGAGACCTTGTCCCTGAAAGCCGGGGCTGACTGCCAAGCGGGCCAGGTGCATGCCGAAAGAGTTCCTGGTGCTGATTTGGTAGCCGATCAGTTGGTCATCGCAGAAAGCAACCGTAGCCGAACCGGATTGCGAGAAGGCGCGCTGCAGGGCAGGTAGCGAGTTGCGCCAGAGCAGGTCGAAGGCTGCGGTGTCCAGGCGGGTGACGGGGCAAAGGTCGTTGGGCAGCATTGGGCGGATGACAATTCCTGCGGGAACGGGCAGCTCACGAAGCAAGCCGCTGGTGTGTTCGAGCAGCACGATTCGCTGGCGCTCGATAAACCCGCTGGCCTGCAGGAGCTTCTGGAACCAGTCGTGCATGACGATGGCTGCGACCGTCAACCCGTAGCGTTCGGCCAGCGATTGCCTGGCCGTCTCCCATAAAAGGCGCCAGGCTTCATCTCCGGGGACGGAGTTGGAGCGGACAAACAGGCGGATCCAGGCCACGTTTTCGGGGTCGGGCGGGCAGGCCAGGGCGGCGCCGATCAATCCGGCTTGTTCGGCAACCCAGTATTCAGGGACGCCCAGCCAGTCGATGGGTGTGCGCCAGTCCAGGTGACGGTGGACGTAGGACTCGAAATAGAGCAGGTTTGCCAGGCGGGATTCGTCAGACGTCTGGGCCGTGCGAACGGCCAGGTCAAGATTTACCATAGGCGCAGCCGCAGCAGACCTCGCATGATTTTCTGTTTGAGGGTGGGGTTTTTCAGGTCCGCCACGCTGGCCCGAACATAGTTCAGCGCTTCGAGGATTTTGCCGCGTCGCAGCGTGATCCAGGCAACGGCCTGCAGCACGCTGGCGCGAAGCTGGTCTTCACCTGCCTGCTTGAAGACGTCGGCAGATTGCAGGTATTTTTCAAGCGCCTGGTCGATACGTTTCAAGGCTTCGAGGGCTGTAGCTTCATTCGCCAGGGCAATGCCCTGGCGGCGGGCGTCGGCGGCAGCGGCGAACGCTTCGGCAGTTCCGGCGACAACCTGGTAGGCCGACTGGGCGTCGCCGGCTTGCAAAAAGGCCACGCTCTGGTTATTTTTCATCTCGGCGGCGGCGACGGGGTCGCCCTGCGCTTGAAAAGCAGATGCAGCCTCGCCATACAGGCGCGCCGCGTTTTCAAAGTCGCCTTCCTGGTAGACGCTGTCTGCGTTGTCGGAGATGGTTTTGGGGGTAGGTGGTTCGGACATGGGACCTCACTTTTCTATTGTAGGTATCAAGAAAAATTCTTTCCAACCTTATCCACAGATTTTGCAGAATATCGCAGATAAACCTTAAAAAATCTCCCGAAGGGACGCCTGGACAGGTGTGCGTAAATCGGCGACATCGTGCCGTAGGGTAAATCTGTGGAAAAAACTTTTCTTGAGAACTATATTATAGCAAATTCAAGCTTGAGTTTTGCCTGGATTTGAGCTTGCGGGAAAAAGGGGACAGGGCATTCCTTCTGGATGGTCTACGGGGTAACGGTTGGGCGGGCTGGGATGGTATCCATGCAGGAAAGCGTTGCGGCGTCTTTGCGGCATAAGCCATTTGCAAGGGCGTCACAAACATGAATAGCATAATCGCAAGCAGGCTGCCAAGCAGCCTGCCCGGGATTTTCATCTGATTTGTATTGCCGAAATATTTCTTGAACATGATGCCCGCCTTTCAGGAAGTGTCTGGCGTTAATTACAGCGTTATATCGAGCAGGCCTTCTGCGACGGAGCGCAATTTATCGGTGGAGAGCTGGCTTAAGTTGCGGGCCAGTTCCAGGTATGGGCGGTTGACGGGCATGCAAACGAAGGCGCGCAACTCAGGCGGGAGTTGCAAAAACTCTGAGATGGACTGCTGTTCGCTCATCCATTTGCCGATGGGGCCGCTTTGATCGAAGAAGGTTTCCACGCGTCCGCCGATGACCGACAGAATGGCCTCCAACTCGGCGAGCGGGACCGGCCTTTCGGCCAGTTCGTAGGCTTTCAGGCGGCTTTGCGGGATGCCCGTTTCGGCTGCGAGCGCTTTAAGCGATACGCTGGTCTGCTGGCGTTTTTGGCGCAGGAGCACGCCAATGATGCGATAACGAAGCGCCGAGAGTTGCACCAGGTTCAGCGGTTTAACGCGGGTGGCGTCATCCGAAAGAGTCTGGTTGCCCCAGAAATGTTGAATGGGAAGGTCTAAATAATAGGACAACACTTCCAACTCTGGTAACGAGGGGGAGCGGCGGCCTTCTTCATAGGCGCGCAGAAGCGCCGGCGAAACGCCCATTGCCCTGGCAGTTTCAGCGAGGCTCTTGCGCGCGATCTCGCGCGCATCACGGATCAACACGCCTAATTTACGGGTTCGTATTGCGATCTTGGCTTGCAGGCTCATGGCACTTCCTTGGGGCAATTTGCCCAAATAGAGGTGAATTCCTTTCGATTATACACGAAAGGTTAGCGCCGTTTAAGAATATCGCCGATGTTTGCTCCGAATAACTCGCCGCTCAGTTTGAACCCGCAACCTTCCAGGCGTGGCATAAACAATGGGCGGATGCCGCTGGGCTTGGTTTGCCCAACAACTTTTCCATCAGTGGTCAGGCCGGTTTGTTCAAACTTGAAGATATCGGTAAGCACAATGGTATCGCCTTCCATGCCTGCCACTTCGGTGATGGCGGTGATCTTGCGCGTGCCATCTTTCAGGCGGGTCTGCTGCACGATCAAATCGATTGCCGAAGAGATCTGCTGGCGAATGACTTTCAGGGGCATGTCCATTCCGGCCATCATCACCATTGTCTCCATTCTCGAAAGGGCGTCGCGCGAGGTATTGGAGTGGAGCGTGGTCAACGAACCATCGTGGCCGGTATTCATGGCTTGCAACATATCCAGAGTTTCTCCACCGCGGCACTCGCCAACGATAATGCGATCGGGGCGCATACGTAGCGCATTGCGCACCAGGTCGCGGATGGTTACCATGCCTTTGCCTTCCAGGCTGGATGGTCTGGTTTCGAGGCGCACAATGTGGTCTTGTTGCAGTTGGAGTTCGGCGGCGTCTTCAATGGTCACAATCCGCTCTTCTTCGGGGATCATGCTGGAAAGGACGTTGAGCAGGGTCGTTTTTCCCGAACCTGTGCCGCCGGAGACAACAATGTTCAGGCGGCTGACCACGCAGGCGCGCAGGAATTCGGCCATGGGCGCAGTCAGGGAGCCAAATTCGATCAATTGCTCAATGCTTAACTTGTCTTTGCGAAATTTGCGGATGGTGATGGACGCGCCGTCGATTGCAACCGGCGGTATGACCGCATTGACGCGCGAACCGTCCGGCAGGCGGGCATCCACGGTGGGGGTGTCGGCATCGATCCGGCGGCCCAGCGGCAGGATAATGCGGTCAATGATACGCAGAACTTCCTGATTGTTCTCAAAAGTCACGCCTGTTTTTGTGAGACGCCCCTTTTTTTCGACGTAGATGTTTTTCGGACCGTTGACCATCACCTCGGTGACATCGGGGTCGTCGAGCAAAGGCTGGATGGGGCCATACCCGAGCACGTCATTGAGCGCTTCCTGCGTCAATTGCTGGCGGATGGATTCGGGCAAGCGCGTGGGCAGGCGCCCAAAAATATCGTCAAGTTTTTGCTTGAGAAAAGCATGGCGCTGCTCATATGGCGGGTTTTCGTGTTCCAGGTCGCGCGTCAGGCTATCGATTACGAAATGCTTGAGTTTGAGTAAATCTGCCGCGGACAGGCTGGATGACATGGACGACGACGGCGAAGAAGAGGATCTTAGCAAGCTCATTGGTTATCTCCCACAGGGTTTGTGCTGCTTGGAATGACCCACACAATTTGGGAACGGGCAATACTTATGAACGCAACCTGGTAGAGCACCGAGCCGTCGGGAGCGAAAACTTTTGCGTCGGTAACGGCCAGGAATGCTTCGCTGCGGTCAAGCTCATTTTTGACGCGCTCATCGACGCGCACATGGATGAAACCTTCGATGCGATGGATAACAGTCTGGATGATTGCCGGAATGGCTACCTTGGAGATAACATCCGTAAAATATTTACCCTTATCATTAAATTCGATACTCATGTACGCTCCTTAACTATGAACCTTGCGAGCCATCTCGAGAATTTGACGGGCGATCTGATCGAGCATCATTGCGGCAGTGTCGTTTGGCATTTTTTGCAGCACCGGCAAATGTTGATTATTGGCCAGGCTGAAATTTGCGCCCATGTAAGGGACGGTGGCCTGGATCGGCATCCCGATAATGCGCTCCGCGTCGCTTTTTCCCAGACCTTCCAGCCCATCAGCGCGATTCATCAAGAGGTAAACGTGCTGCGCATTGAGGCCTTTGCTTTGAAGATAATTCCACATGACTTGTGTGATCGAGAGCGTATTAAAATCTGCGCCGGTAACAATGGTGACCACGTCTGCTTCGAGAATGATCGGCAGGCTGATACGGGAGAGGGCGCGTCCCAGGTCTACGAAAGTCACATCGAAGGTCTGGCGAAAAGCGCGGATCAAAACCGGGACGTGTGAGGCGTCTACGGAGTTTGCAGCTTCAGGGTCGGGCGCGCCGGCGAGCAGGCGAAAGTCCCAGCTTGGGAGTTTGGAAATACTCTGGCGCAGGTAATCGCCATTCAAGTCATCAAGCGGATGGGCAGCTGCCGTCACCATATTAAAGTCGCCTTGAAAGCCGACAATCGAACCGATGGAGCCGATCGGCATGACCATGTCCATCACGGCTACATCCAGGTTTCCCTGGGTGTTGGCAATGTTATGGGCAATATTGGCGCATAATGATGATGTGCCTGTGCCCCCCTTGGCGCTCAAGAACACAGCCAGCAAGCCTGCCTGCTGGGTTCTTTTCTTGGAACCGGGCAGGGGCTGTGTCTCCTGAATCGGATGCATCCCCGCTATTAAAGCGACAAGCTTTTGAATTGTTTCCTGGCTTTTTACCAGGTATTCGTTACAACCGGCCGCCATCAACTCAGACATTTGCGCCGAATCCGAAGCCGCCGCCAGGGCCACACAGATTGCCTTGGATGTTCGGCGATCAGCGCGCAGCTTGCGGGTGAATTCGACCGGAGATATATCGCTCATGGCGGCGTCGAAAATCACCACATCAGGGTGGTCGCGCAAGGCGGAGATATAACCCTCCCTGCCAACTGAGGCCACCTGAACGATATACCCTTCCCTTAAGAGCAATGCGCTCAAGAAGTTGCGGCTGCGCAAATCTTTGTCAATCACCAGGATTGAGAGATGTTCGTTTTCCATGGACGTCCTCCAGTAAACAAAACAAAAAACAAATTAATGGCGGCAAACTGACGGGCACTTCCATCGCCGGGGTTCTGTTTTCAACCTTCGTTCGGCGGCATCAGGTAGCCCAAGCCTGAACGGGTGACAATGTGTTTGGGGTTATGCGGGTCGTCTTCGAGCTTTTGACGCAGGCGGGCGATACTGACCCACAGGATTTCTTTGTCGTTGCGATATTCCGGTCCCCATACGCTGGTTAATAGTTCTTCGGCGCTCATGACGTTGCCGATATTATGGGCAAACTGGAGCAGGAGCCGGTACTCTGTGGCTGACAGGAAGACTGCCTGCGCGCTGCGCCAGACCTCGGCGCGGGCAAAATCAATACGCAGGTTGCCGTGCTCGAAGAAACGGCTTTCGCTCACATCCTTCGAAACCAGCGAACGGCGCAGTACTGCGCGCACGCGCGCCAGCAATTCGGTGGCCGAGAAGGGCTTCACCAGGTAATCGTCCGCGCCCATATCGAGGCCGCGCACGCGGTCTTGTTCCTCGCCTTTGGCAGTCAGGATGATGATCGGCACGTTGGAAAACTGGCGAATGCGCTGGCAGGCGGCAAAACCATCCAGCTTGGGCATCATCACGTCGAGCAGGATCAAATCCACCGGGTTTGCCGAAAAGGTCTCGATCGCCTGAAGACCGTCCATGGCGGTGATCACATCATATCCTTCGGTGCGCAGGTTCGCTTCCAGTAAACGCAGGTAGCGGGGTTCGTCGTCAACGACCAGAATTTTGTTGGGCATATTCAGGCTCCTTTAGAGTTATTTTTCATGTTGGCAGGCAGGTCAATAATGAATGTTGTTCCTTCGCCAGGTTGTGATTCAATCGAAATCGAGCCTCCGTGGGCTTCAATGATCTTTTTGCAAATGAACAATCCCAGGCCAGAGCCGGTGCCCGTCTGCCCGGGAACGCGATAAAAACGCTGGAACAGGTGCTCGGTATGTTCAGGGGAAATGCCGGGGCCTTTATCCGAAAAACGGATGCGGTAGTAGCTTTTTTCGTTGGTGAGCGAAATCGAAATCGGCGAACCGGGCGCATATTTGGCGGCGTTACTGAACAGGTTGGTCAGCACCTGGGCCAGGCGGACCCCATCTGCCTGGACAACGGGCGTCACCGCGAACGCCAGGCTGACATCGGTGTCTTTATAACGCGCCTGTGAGCGCAGGGCCGTGTCACGGATGATCGAATCGAGCCGCACGTTTTGGAAGCTCATCGGGAGCGTATTGCTTTGCAGCCGCGCCGATTCGAGAACATTTTCGATCAATATCGACAAATGGTCTGCCTCCTCATCGATAATGCCGAGAAATTCGCGGCGAGTGGCTTCGTCCCATTCGGTATCCTGACGCAGCAGGGTGGTGGAATATCCTTTAATGAATCCAAGCGGGGTGCGCAGTTCATGGGAAATCGTTGCGATAAAATCTTCCTGCAAGGCGATCACCAGGCGCGCTTCTTGCAAAGACCTGATCTGTTCGCGCAGGATTTTACGCTCCAGCAGGTTGCTGAACTGTGTGGCGATATATTGCACACGCTGAATTTGAGGCGGGGTATAGGCCGGCCCGCCAAAGCGCACGAAGACGGCTGCGCCGATCACCTGGTCACTCGTGCGCAAGGGCAGACCCAGCAGATAGGGCGAAGCCAGACGGTCGCTGTTGTCATGGCCCTCCGGCGGTTCCTGGATGATGATTTTATTGCTCGACATAGCCTGGTTTGCGATTTCCACGCCCCAGGTTGCCTCGGCGCCGGCAGATTGACCGCGCCCAACTGCCCGCGCATAGACAATCTCGGTCAGGTCGCTGCTGTTATCTTCGGCCAGGTATAACGCCAGGTTATCAAATATAAATATCGAGCGCACAATCGTCATGACCGAGTCCAGCGCCTCTTTCCAGTCGCTTTTTTCGGTGACGGCCACCGCAATTGCAAGATAATCTGGCATGCCCTCTTCAAAAGGGATCATGATGCCTCGCCCTCATTCCTGGCGGCCAACAACAGGAAGGTGATTGTCGTCCCTTTGTTCAACTCCGAATGGACGTTAACCATCGAACCGTGCGCTTCTATAATCTGGCGCACCAGCGCCAGCCCCAGGCCGGTGCCCCCAAAACGACGGGTGGCAGAACCATCCAGTTGGTGGAACGGCTCAAAAATTTCTTTGATGCGCTCCGGCGCAATGCCGATACCGGTATCTTTTACGGTGATGTTGACCATCTTATCATTTTCCAGGTTTGCTGCAAGCTGAATCTTACCATTGGGTTGCGTAAACTTGGTGGCATTGTCCAGCAATTGCAAAAGCACCCAGTTGAGTTTTTCCTCGTCTGCCTGAACGAATGGCAAAGCAGGGTCGATATCCGCGCTAAGATCGAGTTTTTTGTCGTGCGCCTTCGGGACCGCCTGCGCCAGCGCTGCCGAAATGACCCGGTTCAAGTCCACCGGTTTGAGCGTCAGGGTCATCTCGCCGCGCGCCGCCAGCGAAAACAGGAGCAGGTCGTTGATCAAATTTTGCAGGCGGGCAGAAGAACGCATGGATACATCCACGGCTTTCTTTTGGTCGTCATTTAATTCACCTAGCGCCTCGGTGCTTAACAGTTCGAGATAACCACGGATATGGGTCAAGGGTGTGCGCAATTCGTGCGAAACATTGGCAATAAAATTTGCCTTGAGTTGGTTGATCTCGGACAATTTGCGCAGGGCTTCTTCGAGTTCTGCCGTGCGCTGCTTGACGCGGTACTCGAGGTGGCGGTTGGCATCCTCGAGCGCGGTGCGCAGGCGGATGATATGTTCGGTGATGGCGTTATCCAGCGTGGGCCGGTCAAGGAAACCCAGTTCAACAACGGCCTCGCCCAGCAAGGCCGGGTTTCCCTGTGCAGCCCGCAAACGCTGGTATTCAAGGGCTTTGTCCAACTGCGCCTCGGTGATCAACTGCATTTTAATCAGTTGCTCGCCCAAACGGGGCACAAGCACTTCAGGGCTGATCAATGTTTTGGTTATTTTGGCGGTTTTCGCGGGCATTAATATGATCCTTCCGAGGAAAGGTGACTGTCATTGTAGGGAACGGTAAAGCCTTTAGGTGCGGTCTGCATTGAGGCGCTATTCTGGGCACGGTCTTTTGCCCCGGCGGCTTTCGGATGGCGGAACGCCATCCATGTTTAGCATACCTCTATTTGCCGGTTCGTTCAAGTAGGGTCGGAACATTGCTATGGCCCAATGCTCCATCCATACCGACCTTGACCGGGCCGGGTGGCGGAATGATCGTTTCGACGAGGCGCAACGCGCCCTTGTGCAAATACTGTTTCGTCGGCCGCTTTCGTCCCGTACAATTTTACCGTCAAATGGATCAGGCGACCCCGGGCCGGCGGCTTAATGATAGTCCCAACAGGCCGTTAGCGACCTATCAGGTCTGTTGCAAATTATTTTTCATCCAACAAGCGGGTCAGCAGGGCGTTCAATTCTTCTTCCGAATAGAAGTAAACCGTCAGGCTGCCGTCGCCCTTTTTGCCGGCTTTCAGGCTGACTTTGGTGCCCAGGCTGTCGCGGATGCGTTCTTCGAGCGCCAGCACATCGGGCGACGGGCCGCGCTTGGGCGCGGAGACGGGTTTCTCGCCGCCCAACTTGCGGACAAGTTCCTCGGTCTGGCGCACGGTCAATTCCTGGGTGAGCACCGTGCTCATGGCTGCCAGCATGGCCTGGGGCGTGGCCAGCGCCAGCAGGGCGCGGGCGTGGCCTTCGCTGATGCGTCCGTCGACGAGCGCCTGCTGGATTGCGTCGGGCAGTTTGAGCAGGCGCAGGGTGTTGGTGACGGCCACGCGGCTTTTGCCGACGCGGTCGGCGATCTGCTCGTGCGAGAGCCGGAACTCGTCCGAAAGCTGGCGGTAGGCGTGGGCTTCTTCGAGGGCGTTCAGGTCGGCGCGCTGGATGTTTTCGATCAGGGCAAGTTCCAGTTTTTGCTGGTCGCTGGTCTGGCGCACGATGACGGGCACTTCGGTCAGCCCGGCCAGTTGCGCGGCCTGCAAGCGCCGTTCCCCGGCGATCAGGATGTAGCCCGTGCCGGATTCGTTGCTGCTGACCAGCAGCGGTTGGATGATGCCGTGTTCTTTAATGGAAACGGCCAGTTCCGCCAGGGTGGATTGGTTGAAATGCGAGCGCGGCTGGCGCGGGTTGGGCGTGATCTGCTCCACCGGCGCCATCAGCAGGCCGCTGTCGTTGCGCGCTTGCGCTTCGAACCCGCTGGCGGCGGGTTCCTGTTGGAAACTGCCAGGGATGAGTGCGTCCAATCCTTTGCCGAGGCCGGTGTGTTTGGGCATGGGGTTCTCCTGTTGCGTGTTTCGTATTGCGTAATTTGTAACTGCTTAAGCTTCAGTGGCAGCGAAGTGTGTTGTATAATCTCTGCAAGGAGATTATCTCATGTCTGCCATGCAAACGATCTCAATTCAGGTTTCTTCTGAAGCAGCGCGGGCCTATTTGAAGGCAAATACGGAAGAGCGTAAAAAGATGGAATTACTGCTCAGTTTGCGCCTTTTGGAAGTGGCGCGCAGTCACAGGCCGTTGCGCCAGGTGATGAGTGAAATCAGCCGTTCGGCGCAGGAACGCGGGCTGACGCCCGAAATTTTGAACGAATTGCTCGACGACTGATATGCGTGCTGTTTTCGATACCAACGCGCTGGTCAGTGCGCTTTTGTTCGAACTGTCCGTTCCCGCCCAGGCATTTTTCACGGCAATGGACACGGGGGAGATTCTTTTATCTGCAACCCTTGTGAATGAAGTCAATGCAGTTCTCCAAAGGAAGAAATTTAAGAAGTACATTTCGACCGAACAACGCGAAGAATTTTTGATTGCGTTGGTACAGTGGGGGAGACTGGTCGAAATTACAGAAACTATTGCCGTCTGCCGCGACCCAAAGGACAATCATGTTCTTGAATTGGCAATCAGCGGCGGCGCGCAGGTGATTGTTACGGGGGATTCTGATTTGCTGGTCTTGAATCCATTCAAAACGATACAAATCCTTACGCCGCGCGACTTTTTATCGGTCAGCGAATAAAGTTTCCTGATAATTCGCTCATGCGTCGATCTCCGAGACAATGCGCCAGAAATCAAGGTGCGGGTGCGGGTATTCGTCAAAGAGCCATGCCGTATTGCAGGGCGCGCTCGATGATGAGCGGCGCGGCGGTTCGCGCGTCGAGGCGGGCGAGGTCGTATTCCTGGAAGAACGGCGCGAGGCTGGGTGGGATCATGGTGTTATGGCCGGTGACCTTTGGCGAGGTTGGGTTGGTTGGGCATGGGATGCTCCTGGTGCATATTCCGTAATTTGTTGGTTCGGCTCAACTTGATATTAGGAACTGGGAGGCAATGCTTCCTCTCAGACTCTCTGGGTGGCAATGTACGCGACTGCAAGAATTTCGTCAGACACCCCCTGCATTTTTTGAGTGTACTCCGAGAGATTATGAGCGGTCTCAAATACTACTCTCAGTTTTCTTACACGGTCTCTATCATTGTCATGAAGACGAGGCCATACAGCTCGTTCCCATGCGTAATGCTTGGCTTGGAGGTCGGATTGGAGTATGGAAGGATCATTTCCTCCTGCGTTCCCAATTTTATTGTAGTCAGTGTGGCGAAAAGGAGCAATCTTTTCTAGCAAGTCCAATGTTGCTTTATCAATTTCCTTTGTGCGATCAGATTTCTCCTGTCTTTTAGCTTTCAAAGAATCTGTCAAGACAGGCACAAAGACGCTTAAAATTGATACAAGCCCCGCCGCAATGACTGATACCAGGGTGATGATCGACGAATCAATTGTGCTCTGCATGGGTGTATCTCCTAGAAACGGGGGCGGTAGTTTTAACGATTCTCTTGAACAAATGCTCTAACTTTTTCTAAGGCATTCGACATCAACGCGCAAGAGTCGGTTGGTAGATTCTCCACTGCAATATCATCCCTTAGAAATTTAATCATTAAATTTGAGCGATCAACCTCGTACTGAACGCAAG
>JBARBA010000290.1:0-3911 GCA_049792555.1 Anaerolineales bacterium | reverse complement strand
CGCTACAACCTTCAACTGGAGGATTAACATGAAAGACTATCACATCAACATTTTTTACAGCGACGAAGACGGCGGCTACATTGCCGACATCCCCGACCTGCAACACTGCTCTGCTTTCGGCGAAACCCCCGAAGAAGCCCTGGCGCAAGCTTTGGTTGCCCGGCAAGCCTGGCTGGAAACCGCCCGCGCCACGGGCAAACCCGTCCCTGCGCCGCGCTACCGCCCGGTCATCTACCAACTGGCGCATGCGGGGTAAGAAAATCAAGTCGCCTGCCCACGGCTTTTCACCGCCGGGCTGGCGAAACAACCTGCTCCGGCCCGGCGGCTGTCCCTGCCCCGCCGGGTCTTGTTTTTTTGACCGACTTGCATATGCCATCAAACCAACAGCCCTGCGACTCTCACCGCAGGGCTGTCCTTTTTTCATAATTTCCGGCAAGATGCGCCAATCACAAAAACGCATTGAGTGGTATAACCGAGCAGGTTTACGAACCATATCTGACCCCATTTCGAGGATGATTATGAAAAACAAATTCCATCAAGTGTTATTGATCCTGGTTGTCTTTATCCTGGCAGCGTGCCAGGCAACGCCAACGGCAAACCCGGCGGTTGACTTTTTCAAAGACCAGCCGGCGCGCTGGATCAGCGTCAGCCTGCCGACAGGTTGGACAGCCAGGGTGGGAGGCACGACCAACGCGCCATCCGTCATCGTGACGGATACGGCCACCCAGGCCATCAGCATCTTCATCCTGCCCCTGGCCGACAAAGGCTCCGCCGAGCAGGTTTTACAAGTTGTGCTTGGGCGCTTCAACAAACTGCTGGTCATCCACACGAGCGACATCGCCCTGGAACAAGTTGGCAACCAGAGTTATGCGTCGGTGGAATACCAGGGAAAATCTGCCGAGCAAAATAACGTGGCTGCTTATTATCTTTATACGGTCATTTCCACAGCCCAGCGCAGCGTGCTTGTATTTACCACCATCTCGCTGACACAGGAAACGAGCGTCAAACCCATCTACCAAAGCCTGGTCAAAGGCGTCGCCATCCATTAGGGCCGCGAACCGCGCCCGGCAATTTGTAAAGAACTCGGAGTTTTGTAAAAACTCCGAGTTCTGGTTCTGGTCTGGTGGAATGCGCGCAAGTTCAGCCGCCCTGGCCCTGCTCCCAGGCGGCGCGCAGGGCCAGGGCGCAGGCGGTCAGGTCGTCGGGCGTCTGGTCGGGACCGCTGACCAGTTGGCGGCCCAGGCCCACGGCGACGGCCCCGGCGCGGGCGTAGTCGCCGATGTTTTCGAGCGAGACGCCGCCGACGGGCATAAAATCGATATCGTCGAGCGGGGCGCGCAAGGCGCGCAGATAGGTGGGGCCGAAGAACTCCATCGGGAAGAGTTTCAACATGCGGCTGCCGGCGGCAAAGGCCGTCTGCGCTTCGGTGGCGGTGAAGACGCCCGGCAGGTGCAACACGCCCTGCGAACGCGCCACCGCCACCGTCTCGGCCTCGAAGTTGGGCGCGATGGTGAACTGCGCCCCGGCATCCACGGCGCGGCGCATCAGCGACGAATTGCGCACCGTGCCCGCGCCGACCAGCATTCTCTCGCCGAAATGCTCGCGCAGCTTCGGCAGCGCCGTCAGCGCCGACGGACTGTTGAGCGCCACTTCCATGACCGTCACCGTCCCGGCCAGCAGCGCCTCGCCGATGCGCAGCAAATCGCCCAGGGAATAGTCCCCGCGCAGGATGGCGATGATGCCGCTCTGTTTAATGCGTTGGCTGGTTGTTTCGATGGTGTTCATAAATTGCTCCATAAGAAAATTAACCACGAAGCCACAAGGTCACGAAGAAAACCTTTAAACCTTTGTGACTTTGTGACGCTTGCCCCCGCATGGGGGTTGTGGTGAAAAGCTCTATCACTTCACCGTGCCGCGCGCGGCGACCGGCCAGGTAACCTCCACCTGCCCATCGCGCGCGCCGACGACTTCGTCGAACAAATTGCTCACCGCGCAGCAATGGTTGGGGATGATGCTCAGGCGCTCGCCGATCTCCGGTTTGTTTACACAGGCCGAAAAATCGACGTGGCCGTGCTCCTCGGAGAGCGCGTAAATCTTCGCCGCCGGATATTCGCAAATATAGCCGTAGCCCTCCAGCCCGTGCAGGTCCGACGAAAGCGTTTTGCTGCCCGCGTCGATGATGCCGCGTTCGGGCGTCGGGCGGCTGACGACCGTCGTCAGCACCAGCAATGCGCAATCTTCGGGCCGCACCGCCCCGGAACCCAGCGTCAGCCGGTCGCCGTAGACGTAGATGCCCGCGCGGTGCTCGGTCAACTCCGGGTGGGTATGCGCCTTCCACATGGTGGGCGTCCCACCACCGCTGACGCGCTTGATGGCCAGCCCATCCGCGGCCAGCAGGGCGCGCGTTGCGCACGCAAAGTCGTCCAGGCGGTCGCTGGTCGGATAGGTCATCAGCCCGCCAAAATGCAGGCCGGGCAGGCCCGCGATCAGGCGCGCCAGGTCCGCCGCCTGCTGCGGAGACTGCACCCCGCAACGGTACGCGCCCATATCGCATTCGACCAGCACCGTCAGCGTTAAGCCGGCCTGCTGCGCCGCCCCCGACAGGCCGCGCGCTACGAACTCCGAATCCGCCGTGACGCTCAGGGTGATTTTGGCAGCCAGCGCCATCAGCCGGGACAACTTGGCTGCGCCGAGGATGTTATAAGGGAGAAAAATATCCGTAAAACCGGCATCCGCCATCACCTCGGCCTCGCTCAGTTTCTGGCAGGTAATCCCCACCGCCCCGGCGTCCATCTGCATTTGAGCGATGGCCGGGATCTTGTGCGTCTTGATGTGCGGACGGTTGGCGATGCCGCACTTGTCCAGGTACGCTTGCAGGCGAAAAATGTTGGCTTCCAAAATGTCCACGTCCACCAGCGGGACGGGGGTTTCGAGTTCGTCAATGCGCATGGTCTATTTCCTCTCTTGAAACGGTTGGGGGCTTCGGGACTCCCCGCGATTAAAACTTTTGGAGACACGCAGAAAAGCCTTTGTTTCTTATGCTCTTTCCGCGTGTTCCGTGTCCTCCGTGTCCACTAATTCCCAAAGAGTCAGTGGTTGTGCAACAGGATGATTGCAAAAAAGCAAGTTGTTTGACAATTCCATCTTTACTTGCTATACTTCCAGGCGGTTTGGAAAGACTTTTACTGTTTACAGGGCGATGTTATATCACAATGTCACAACAGTTTCAGCAAAATTACCGCTTGTGCGGCACTTCGCAATTGCGACAAGACTTTTCCACCCCGGCGATTTTGCAGGGGTCTTTTTGTGCCTTTCCCGGAACCCTACCGCCATGCGGCGGATAAAAATAAAAACAAATCCATACCTGAGAGGTAAACATATTACATGAGTAAAAAACTAAAGATCATCCCCCTGGGAGGACTCGGGGAAGTAGGCAAAAACATGATGGCCTACGAAATCGACGATCAAATCCTGATCGTGGATGCCGGGTTGATGTTTCCCGACAACGACATGATCGGCGTCGACTATATTATCCCAGACTTCGAGTATTTGTACGATAAAAGCCACAAAGTGGTCGGAATTATCATCACCCACGGGCACGAGGACCACATCGGCGCCATCCACCACGTGCTCAGCCGCATCCCGGCCCCCGTTTTTGCGACGAACCTGACCTTGGGCCTGATCGAGGTCAAACTGGCGCGCAACGGCCTGGCTTCCAAGGCCGACCTGCGTAAAATCAACGCGGGCGACACCATCCAGGTTGGGCCGTTCAAGGTCGAAGTCTTTCACGTCAGCCACTCCATTCCCGACGCGGTCGGGTTGGGCATCACCACACCCGCCGGGCTGATCGTGCATACCGGCGATTATAAATTCGACCCGACGCCCGTGGACAACTGGCCGAGCGACTACGC
>JBARBA010000289.1:0-5823 GCA_049792555.1 Anaerolineales bacterium | reverse complement strand
GTGGCAGAAGCTCCCGGCGAAAGCGACTGGGTATAGCTGGTGGACATAATATACGTCGTGGGGTGAACCCCCGAAGTGATGGTAAAGCGCACATCGTGGATCACACCTGCCGGCGAGGCAACGCTGCCGGCGTTTTTGATCGTGGCGCTGAAGGTCACGGATTGCTTCGCCAACGGCGCGTAAGGCGACCAGGTGACGGAACTGATGACCAGGTCCACACCGGCGACTGTCGCCGTGGGCGTCGGCGTGGGGGCCACCTGGGCGCTCGCCATCCTGGAAGGCCCAAAGAGCGAAACAAACGACAAGGCCAGCAGCAAAAACAAAACAAGACAGATCGAGAGGGTACGACGGTTCATTATTTATTCTTCTCCTTTTTGTGAAGGGTGGGCGGGTTCCATACCGCTCACTCCTGATAATGCCCCGTCCGGCGGAAAATCGGCGGGGTGAGGTTGGGTGTTGTTGTGGCTTGGGGCGCAGACAGGTTTTCCCAAGCCTGCGCAATCTCGCGGTTGCAGCGCGCGTTTTGCAGGAACGAGGCGCGCAGGCTTTCATCGTCGATCCCGGCGGCAATCTCTTGAAGAAAGTGATGGGCGGTTTCCAGAATGGGCCGGGCGCGCGGGTCATTATTGGCCTGCAAGATGCGGTAACAGGTCAGGTAGCTCCAGGCGGCTTCGTCCATCGTGCTCAAAGGATGTGTTTCCAGGTAATGCAAAATCTCATTCATGGGCGCTTGGGCCTCGGCCTGGTTACCCTGCGCGAGCGCGATGGCAACCAGGCCGGTTTGGGCCTGCTTGGCGTAAAAATCAGGCAGGCCCAACTCTTGCGCCAGCGCCAAAGCCTGACGGTAGGCATCGGCGGCCCCGTCCAGGTCACCCAATCCCCTGAGCGCATGGCCCAGCGAAATGAGCGCGCGGGTTTGCAACCATTTATTTTTTGTCTCTTGCGCAATCGCGAACGCCTGTTGGCTCTGGTTCTTGGCCGTTTCATACTGCCCCGCATGATAAAAGACCATGCCCAGAGCCGCTAATGCCTGACACATTCCATCCCGATCTCCGATTTCGCGCAAGATGGATATCCCCTGGTCATCATATTCCACAGCAGAGGCATATTCGCCCAGTTCGTCAGCAATCGTACCCAGTTGTGTGAGACATGCGGCCTCATAAGATTTAACACCGATCTCTCGACTGGTACGCAGCCCTTGTTCTGCCTGAATCCTGGCCGCAAAATAATGGTTTTGCGCAAAGTCAATCACGCTGAAAGTATAAAAAACAGCCATCTCACCCAGTCGGTCCCCCGACTCTTGCGCAAGACGCAAAGCCTGTTCAGCATAAAGCCTGGCCTTTGCATAGTCGCCGCGCTGTTCGATCATCAATCTTCCAAGGCTGCCGAATGTGCGTCCTTCATTTAGTCGATAGTCGATTGAATGCCAAGAATACAAGACCCGCTCACAATAAGCTTGTGCGTTGGCCAAATTACCGCAAATGAAAGCGATATCTGTCAAATGAGCAAGCACCAAAGTCTCGCCAATGCGATTACCGACCTCGCGCTGGAGTTGTAAGGCACGCTCCAGATAGGTCTGGGCGCTGTCGTAATGAGCCGTGAGCACATCAAGATAACCGAGAGTCATCAGGCTATTGGCGGTTAACCGGGTTAGTTTTGCCGCCTGCGCCAAGGCCAGGGCCTGCTCAAGTTGCGCGCGCGCCTCGGCATAATCGCCCTGAGAGAACAGCGCATTTCCCCATAGCCAATATCCACGCGTCTCGTGTTCATCTGCGCCAGCCAAGCGGGCAAACGCCACCGCCTGCTGCGCGGCGGCAATCGCCGCCGGGAAATTACTTGTTTCCTGAGCATAACTTGACCGGCGTACAGCCGCTTGGGCACGCCGTCCGTTGTCGTCCAGGCTCTCGGCCAACGCCGAGAGGGCTATCACATCCTGGTTGTCGGCTTCCTGGTTTCCCAGAATAGCATATACCTTCTCTCTTGCTATAAGGATGTCGAACCGCTCGGCGTAATCGCTTTCGGGGGCCAGCGCCAGAGCGCGTCCCAGGTAAGAGAGGGCGGCTTCATTGGCATAGGCCTTTTGAGCCGCTTCACCCGCTTTGCGCAGGTACTCACGTTTCTTGAGCAGGTTGTCGCTGCGCTCATAATGGTAGGCCAGCAAATCGAGGTATAGCTGCGCATCCTCGCCCGCCGCCTGGTCCAGATAGCAGGCAAACTGCTCGTGCAGGGTTGCGCGCGTGGCGTAGGCCAGGCTTTCGTAGGCTACTTCCTGGGTGATGACGTGTTTGAACAGGTAGGCCAGTTCCGGTTCGGGCGTCTCCAGCAGGGTGAATTCCAGGCGGCTCAGGTACTCCAGGTCGGCGCAGACCTGCGCCGGGCCGCCCAGGGGCGGGTAATACTCATACAACCAAGCCGCCCGGAACAAGCGCCCAATCACGCTGGCGGCTTTGAGGGTAATCTGCTGGCGCTCGCTTAACTGGTCGATGCGGCTCAGTATCAGGCTGTGCAGGCTGTCGGGCAGGTCGGCGTGCTGCCAGGCATCCTCCCGGCGCGGGTCGAGGTCCTTGTCGTGCAGGTAATTGAGCAGTTCCTCAGTGTAAAAGGGGTTGCCCTGGGCGCGCGCCAGCAGGCGGGCGACGAGGGGGGCGATGGTCGGGAGACCATCGCCTAACGTCGGGATGCCATCGCTCAACGGGAGACCGAAATGCGCCAGCCGCGCGGCGACAAGCTGTTCGATCTCGGCGCGGGTCAATTCGACCAGGCGCACTTCCGTAGCGTATTCCAGGCTGGCGATGCCCGGCGCGAAGGGCGCTTCGGCTTCCAGCGGCGGGCGGTAGGCCAGCAGGATCAAGACGGGCAGTTCCTTGATGGCCCGCCCGATCAATTCCAGCAGGTCGCGCGAGAGCGGGTCGATCCAATGCGCATCTTCCAGCGCCAGGATCAAAGGCCGGTCGCCCGCCCCGGCTCGCAGGCAGTCCACCAACAGGCTCTCGCGCGAGGTCTTGCGCGCTTTGGCGTCCATCGCGCCGGTCAGGCCGTTATCGGGGATCGACAGGTTGAGCGCCGCGCCCAAGAGCGGCAGGCGCAGGGGGAAATCGGAGTCGATGCCTGACAGCGCTTTTTCGAGGGTTGCAATTTGTTCTGCCGGGGAGCCAGTGGGTGCAAGACCGAAGAAAGCGCGCCAGATGGAATGCCAGACCAGGTAAGCGCTCTGCGTCCCATAAGACTGACACTCGCCCTCGTAGCGCGTCAGGTTGTCGGCGCGCTGCAAGACTTCGGCCAACAGGCGCGATTTTCCCAGCCCGGCTTCGCCAGTGATGCTGACGATCTGTCCCTGCCCGCGGCGCGCCAGCGCCAGCTTTTCTTCGATCAAAGCCAATTCTGCCACTCGTCCGACCATCGGCAAGGCGGGCGCGCAGGACGTTTTCTGCTCCTGGCGTCCCAGCAGGACAGCCGGTTTTACCGCCGCGCGTTTGCCTTTGACTTCGAGCGCGGGCAATGCCTGCCAGCAAAAGTCGGGGGTTGCCTGCCAGACGCTCTCACTTGCCAAGACTTGCCCCGGCGCGGCGTGTTGCATCAGGCGCGCCGCCAGATTGACTTGGTCGCCCAGCACGCCGTAAGTACGGCACGCAGCACTGCCATACGCCCCCGCGCGCATCACGCCCTTGCTCAGGCCGATACTGACCGAGCGGATGCTTTCCACTTCCCCCGGCAGGGCGCTCAGTTCCAGGGCGGCTGCTGCGGCGCGCGCGGCGTCGTCTTCGTGGGCCACCGGCGCGCCGAAGGCGGCATACAGATAGCTGCCCTTGTCGCCGATGGTCAACTGGATCAGCGCGCCGTCGTATTTGACCAGAATGTTTTGGACATGCCGAATGACGACATCCAACTTGTCGCCGACCTGCTCATCGTTATCGTAGTCCAGGCCCGCGAAGCACAGGAAAAGCGCGGCAGCCGGGCGCAGTTCGGTCAGGAATTCGCCCCGCCCGGCCTGCAGGCGCGCAAACACGGCCGGCAGCAGCCAGGGACGGATTTGTTCTTCGCTCAGGGCGGGGAACGGCGAAACCTGCGCGGACGGCTCGACCGGTATGTTCGCGTTGCCCAGCACGGCGGCGCGGCAGCCGGCTTCGGCGCGCCATTCGGTGATCTGTAGCATTTCATGCAATTGTGTTTCGGCGGGTTCGTCCAGCAGCAATTCCCCCGTTTTAGCCAAATGTCCAAGCGTGGCCAGCCTGTCCATGACCGCGCCTGCCAGCGTGTCCCAAATCTGGATGGCCGGGTCGCCAACCAGCAAGCGACGTACCGGCCCGCTGGCAACGGCAATCTTGACGCCCAGCGAAATGGTTTCACCGGTAGATAGTTGCAGGCAGGCAAAGGCTTGCATGGCAACCCGCATGGCCTGGGCTGCGGCAACCGCCCGCCGCCCGTCGTCCAGATCGAACCAGCAGACGATGGCGTCGCCGCTGAAGCCGACCACGCTGCCGCCGTACACCTCCACCGGGGCAATCAACGCCTCGTAGAAGCGGTTCAGGTGCAGCGTCAGTTCCTCCGCACCGCGCCGTTTCCCCAGCTTACGAGCCAGGGCTTCGGTCAGCGGGGTGAAGCCCGAAAGGTCGGCGCACAGGGCTGCGCCGCGCGTCCGGGAGGGCAGTTCGCTCCCGGCGGCCATGGCCTGCCTGCGATCCTGGGGGATATAAGCCAAAAGAGTTTCCAATGCGAGTATTTAATCCTTGTGTTGCCGGTCGGTAAAACCTGCAAAGCGTCATAAAGATACGGTTTTCTTTAACGTCCAAACCGAAGGCGGCGGGTATCGGGCGGCGTAAATGCCCCATTCCCAACTTTCCTTATTGGAACGTATTGCGTTCCTTATTGGAACGTATTGCGTTCCTTATTGGAACGCAGTGCGTTCCTTATTGGAACGTAGTACGCTCCTTATTGGAACGCAACACGTTCCTTATTGAAACGCGAGGCGTTCCAACAAGGAAACTTTCTTTTCGCTTATGGCAACGCATTGCGTTCCTATAAGGAAAAGAGTCGGTTCCTGTCAGAAAACCTTTTTTTCCTGATAGCAAACCGCTGCGTTCCGATAAGGAAAAGGGCAGTTTGCTATCAGGAAAGAGTAAAGTTCAATGGATGGCAAAGCAGTGGCGCGTAGGGGCGGGTCTGCCTGCACCGTGCATAGGCACGCATGAGACCCGCCCCTACGGCGGATGGCGCAACCCACCCCGTTCAACTTTCGGCGGACGGGGTGGGCGTTTGTGAAGGTAGGGGCAGGTCCAAGACCCGCCCCTACTGTGTATCTTTAGGGTGCGGCGCTACCCCAAACCAGGGCGCCGTTGACGTAGGCCGGGACGGTCGCCCAATCGGTGTAAGCCGCGGGCAGCGCGCCGGTGGTGTGCCAGAAATCGTTTGCGCCACTGTAATTGCTGCTCCAGTCGACCAGGTGCAGGTTGGTCTGGAACGTCCAACTCATGCCTGTTCCGAGCGAGGCAGTGCCATAGCTGATCGTAAAGTAATAGGTCGAGCCGGATGCCAGGGTGGGGCCGGTAATGACCGCCACGTTGGATTGGTCGTAGTACTTCTCCAGCATGTAATTCGAGGCCAACTGCGTGCCATCGAGCGTGAAGTAGAAGCGCACGGAGATGTTGGTCTGCGGGCCGGTGCCGGTGTTGAGCACCTTGAAGTTGAAGACCGTTTGCTGGGTATTGTCGCTGCCAGCCGACATCACCTGGACCTTGACGCTACCGGATGTGGGGGTGCCGGGAGTCAGCGTGCGGGTTGGGGTATTGGTAATCCCGGCGGTGAGGGTGCGGGTGGGGGTAAGCG
>JBARBA010000288.1:0-2674 GCA_049792555.1 Anaerolineales bacterium | reverse complement strand
TGGCAATTGTGGACCTCTCTTTGGCAGGGAGCGACCATCGCAGCCTGGATGGATTGCGGGTTCTCGAAGCCATCCGCCGCCAGGACCCAGCCTGTCGCACTATTTTGCTGACCGGCTTCGCCACGGTGGAGTTGGCCGTCAGTGTTTTGACAGAATACGGCGCGTTTACTTTTTTGCGCAAAGAAAATTTTCAGCGCGCCCGCTTCCGCGAGTTGATTAACCGCATCCTGGTCACAGCGCCGCCTTCAGCGCTGGGGCCTTCCGGGGCAGCGCAATCCGGTTCGGCGGCGGGACACGAAGCCGGTTTTGCGGCCCAGGCAGTCCATCAAAGGCGCGCCCTGATCGTGGACGATGACGCCGGCTGGCGCAGCATCTTGAGCGAATTGCTGGAAGATTCTGCCTACAAGGTGCGCACGTGTAACAGCTTTGGCGAGGCCATGGGTTGTTTGCGCCGCGATAAATATCATCTTGCGGTGGTTGATCTATCCTTGACCGGCACTGTGCCTTCGAATCAGGACGCGAACGCATCTTCCCTGGATGGCTATCAGTTGCTTTCGGCCACCAAGGCGGCGGATATCCCGACGATTGTGGTCAGCGGGGTTGCATCCGTTGAAGATATTCGGCGCGCTTATGACCAGCAATCCATCTTCACTTATCTCGAAAAACAAACTTTTGACCGCTCCGCGTTTCGCCGCGCAGTCGAAGAAGCCGGGAAACCCCACTTTGTGGCCAACGAACTGGGCGGCCTGACCGACCGCGAGCACGAAGTATTGGCCTTGCTGGCCGGGGGGATGACCAACAAGGAAATTGCCGATACATTGGTGATCACCACCAACACGGTCAAGCGCCATTTGAAAGCTGTTTTTGAAAAGCTGGATGTGCATACCCGCTCTGCGGCGGCCGGCAAGGCCATCAATGCCGGTATTGCGGTGGGGCAAGCCTCGCTGGAGCTTGCAGACGAGAACTAATTGAGGTCTAAAAAAGCCCTCAGCCCAACCAGTCAGACCAGAACAGAGTTTTCTTAAAACCGGAACGTTCATGCCCCCTTCGACAAGCTCAGGGCATCGCTTCGACTACGCCGCGCTGGGAACCGCGTGGCTCCGCTCAGGGGCTGAATCCATAGAACAAATGTTTAATCAGTATTTTCTCAATCATCGGTGGTCGAGTAGGCGGCGGCGCTATTCCGCCGCCGTACCGAAACCACCATGTAACAACAATTCCCCCGAAATATTGGGATGGTACCATTTTCAAGATAGTTACGTCATCAAGGGGGTTAAGGAAGCCTCAACCCCTCGATCATCCCATGCAGCCCCGGCAGCACATACGCCTGGCAGCCATCCGGCTGCACCAGCACGGTCGTATGCCGCTGGGTGTCAAAATCCAGCAGGCTCACGGCCAGCCATTTTCCATCGGCGCTCCAGAAACCGGTCGAAATCCCCGCCGAAGCCTTATTCACCAGCAAATGCCCTTGCGTGCCGTCTGTGCGGACAACGTACAAGCTGCTCAAATCCCTGTCGCGGTAGGCAATCCATTCGCCGTCCGGCGAAATCGTCGCGTTGGGTGCCTTGACGGACGCATTTTCCAGCGTGAACAGGTCGCGCGTCTTGCCGCTGGCCAGGTCGATACTGCGCAAGACCCACCCGTCCAGGCCGGGGACGGTAATATAAAGCTGCGCCTCGTCCGGAGACCAGCCCACCAGGGTTTTATAGTCCGCGTTGTTCGTCAACTGGCGCAGGTGGGCGCCGTCCGCGCCGCTGACGAAAATATCGTTCGCGCCGCCCGCGAAGGCCAGTTGCGTCCCACTCGGCGACCATTGCAGGTTGTAACCGCCCACACCCTTCAAATCGCTGACCTGACCGCTGGCGATATCCAGCAACCGCAGCGCCTCCTGGTCAAAATAAGACAAGTTGCCATCCGGCAGGAAAGCGGGCCAGCTTGCCTGCCCAAGCGACTGCGCCTGCGTCCCGTCCAGGTTGGCAAGCATCATGCCGCCATTCTCGTCAGACATTACTACCTTGCCCTGCAAACCCTGCGGGGCCGGGAGGAGTTGCGACAGCTTATCGCGCGTGATGCACACCCCCGGCTGCGGCGTGGCGGTCTCGAAAGCAGCATCGGGACTCCACTGAACCGTAAAGCTTTTCTTCTGCCTCGCCAGCGCCTGGAAAGTGAGCGCGACTGTCAGTTTCCCTTTGGGGGCTGTGGCCGGGTCGCTGACGCAAACGCTCCTGCTGAACTCCTCCGCCGCAGGCTCATCCCCGCCGCCACCGCCGCACCAGGGGGTATAGCCGAGGATGTCCACGTTGATCGCGTTGGCGTTTGCGCCGGGGTCGGCCTTGAACAGGAAGACGTAACCGCCGCGCGGGTCGAAACTGATCGAAACCAGCCGGATGTTGTACCCGCCCATTTTGAAATCCTTGTTCAGCAGCCATTGCTGGCCGGGTTGGGGATCAGCCCCGGCGTCGAACGCGAATTCGGCCTGTTCCTTTGCGCCAACCGGGCTGATGACTTCGCCCTGGTCGATGAGCGTCAGCGGCGGGGTAAAGTTCTTGTAATCGTTCACGGGGTGTGAACGAAGCGACCAGCCGGTAAGATGGAAGGCACGGGGCGGCCATAGTTGGCGGCTTCGCAGGCCTCGGTTAAGTAATCCAGCAAGTTGCGTTTTTGCTGTTTCAAG
>JBARBA010000287.1:0-17835 GCA_049792555.1 Anaerolineales bacterium | reverse complement strand
CTTGAAACAGCAAAAACGCAACTTGCTGGATTACTTAACCGAGGCCTGCGAAGCCGCCAACTATGGCCGCCCCGTGCCTTCCATCTTACCGGCTGGTCGCTTCGTTCACACCCCGTGAACGATTACTTATTTTCTTTTCGTTTTTGTTGAGCAGGAAGCCGCCCAACAACCGGTTTACCCATGAATTTTGACACTATTCTCTATTCTCTCTTCTCTCCATCTTCTCTATCCTCTGCGCCTCATCCCCATCCATCTTCGCCATCACGTCCGGCAGGGCGGCTGCGCCGGGCAGGCTGGCGAGCATCATCAGCAGACGTTCCAACACAACGACGATGGCAGCCGCCCCGCCGTTAATGCCGGCCACCTGGGTAAACAGCGTAATCATAATGGTTTCGTGCCAGCCATAACCGTTGATGGTAAACGGCATCAGGCCCAGAAAATAGCCCACGCTGACCAGCCCCACCAGCTTCCAGTAAGGCAGGTACGCGCCCATGCCCTGGATGAGGAAGTAATAAGCGCCCGCCACGAACAGCAAATTACCGGCTGCGAACAGGAAGGCCGCCAGCAAAGCGCCCGGCTGTTTGAGCCAGATGGTCAGCGACGAGAGCGTGCGCCGGAAAAAGCCCCAGCCTTTCTCCCAAAATCCCGCCAGCGCCGCCGACGTCCCCGGAGCAAGCGGCCCGGCCTGGAAAAGCTGGTAAATCCCCAGCGGGGCAGCCAGACTCATCCCGGCCATGTTCACCAGCCGGTCCACGGCAATCGACGCCAGACAGACGGCGCGATCATACCCCATCTGCATCGCCCCCGCCAGACGCACCACGTCCCCGCCGACGCTGGTGGGCAGGAAGTTCGAAGCAAACAGGCCGGTAAAGGTCAGGCGCAGTGTATCCTTGAACGGGATTTTGATTCCGCCGGAACGCAGCAGGATGTGCCAGCGCGCCACCGTACACAGACGCGAAAGGAAGATCAACCCGGCGGCAAGGATCACCTTAACGAGCGTTGCAGGCTGCGTCGCATGGGCCAACGCAACCAGGATATCCTCGCGGCTGTTATAAAAGACCCAGATGAGCAGGCCGAGCGACAGGATCGTCCCGGTCAGGCGCAGCACCAGGCGGCGGTTGGCCTTGAACCACGCCTTCATTTTTCTTCTTTGCCCTCGCGCAGCACTTTGCGGATGGTATAGGTCGGTTTGGACTGCGATTCGTGGTAAGTGCGCACCAACAACTCGGCGATCAGTCCCATCAAAATCGACTGGAAGCCCATGATGCCTGCCATGACAGAAATGATAAAGAACGGCGAAGTGCCAACGTCAATCCCGGCGACAAATTTGCGCAGGACGAGAAATAGCACACCGACGAAACCGGCGGCCATCAGGAGGATGCCGCCGCCGCCGAACAGGTAGATCGGCTTGTTGGCGGCGCGAGTCAAAAATTGCACGGCAATCAGGTCGAGCACCACCTTGAGCGTGCGCTCCAGGCCATATTTGCTGGTACCGTACTTGCGCGCATGGTGACGCACCGGCACTTCCAGGATTTTCGCGCCGACCGAGTTGGCGTAGACCGGGATGAAGCGGTGCATTTCGCCGTAGAGCCGAAAACCCGTCAGCGCCTCGCGGCGATAAGCCTTCAGCGTGCAGCCGTAATCATGCAAATGTACGCCCGACACGTTGGAAATCAACCAGTTCGCCATGTGCGACGGCAGGTTGCGCGTCAGGGCATTGTCCTCGCGGTCTTTGCGCCAGCCCGAAACAACGTCATAACCTTCGTCGAGTTTGTCCAGCATCATCGGAATGTCTGCCGGGTCGTTTTGCAAGTCGGCGTCCAGAAAGGTAATCACGTCGCCGCAGGCATGGTCGATCCCGGCGGCAATCGCCGTCGTCTGCCCGAAATTGCGGCGGAACTGCACCACGCAGACGTGCGCGGGGTCTTCCACCGCCAGCCTGTCCAACACCTGGTCGCTGCCGTCTTTGCTGCCGTCGTTGACGTAAATCACTTCCCACGAGCGTTTCATATCCTTCAACGCAGCGTGCACCGCCTGGTGCAGCAGCGTCAGGCTTTCCACTTCGTTATAAACCGGGATCACAATCGAGAGATCCATTTACTTCCTCCGATAGACATGAAAGAAAGATTTGGGCTGGCAGGCCGCCTGTGGGCCGGTGACGGCCACTTGCCGATAATTCTCCAGCGCCTGCGCCAGCCAGTCATTGCGCGCCATGTTGCGATCTTCCACCAGCACAAAATCGGCTTCGGCCAGCCACTTTTCGGCCAGGTGTTGGTTCCACCAGCCGTATTTCATTAGCGCATCATCATCGTTCGAAATCCTGAAAGAATAGGTCCCGTGCAATTGCGCCGGGTAAATCTTGACGCCTGGCAGGTAGAGCAGCGAAACCGGCGAATAGCCGTCCCAATAGACCGACGACCCCGGCGGGATGATTTTTGCCAATTTTGCGCCCACCGCTTCATAGCCCGGAATCACGTTACTCTGGCAATCGTACGAATTGTACTCGCCCGCCAGCAAGGGCGAAGGCGAAAAAACCATTCCTAACAGGACAAAGATCAACAACGCCCCCCCCGACGCCGCGCTGTTTTTCCTGCCATTCAGCATTTTCCAGGCTGCGAGTAGAACCAGCCCGAACGCCACTGCCAGCAGCATCGGGAACCAGACGTGGACCGCATCGTGGATTATCCCATACTCCACCTGAAACTTGTTCGCTACGACTTGCCAGACCTGCGCCCCGGAGAATCCCAGCGCCGGCAGCGAAAGCAAACGCTTATAGAAATCCGCCCCCAAAAGGTCCGAGACGGTTCCTTCCGCGCTGTAGGCCATGCCCGCCAGCAGGCCGAGCATGGTCAACGCGCCAAGCCATTTGCGCCACGCGGGCAGTTCCAGCCGCCACAGCGGCAGCGTCACGGCCACGAGCAACAACCCAACGCCGCCGTAAAACGAAGTATACGTCGAGAAACAGAAAACGCAGTATTCATTGCCAAGCGCGGCCCAGGCGTGCAGCAGGAAAAAAGCCAGCAGTAGAACCGACAGGAAGACGGCGGTTTTAAACTGCACAGCAGATTTCCACTGCTTCGGCCAGAAGACCCAGGCCGCCAGCGCGCCCACCAGCGCCGCAAAATGATATCGAAAAGCCAGAAAAAAGCTCGCCACGCGGAAGCCCAGCGGGTTATCGGGGTTCCACGTCGGCGTGTTTGGCGGCGGCCCCCACGCTTTCAGGAACGGCAACGGCAGCAACTTGTCCCAAAGCTGGAGAATATTGGGCCAGTAAAACAGGTGCATTCCGCCAAAGACCAGCGCTTCCCCGGCCAGCGCCCACAGCGCGGACTTCCAGCCATAGGCCCAGAGCACATAGAGCAACAGCAGCGGCAACAGCGGCAGCAGGTTGATGCGCACCATCACGGTTGCCCCGGCCAGCAGACCGGCAAGCGCCAATTGCCAGTTCTTGCGACCTGCGCCCAGGCTGAAGAACATCGTCCACGCCAACAGGCAGGCCACCAGTCCCTGCGAAGCCGCCATGCTGACCATGCGCGCCGCAGTGGGGTTGAGCGCCACTACGGCGATAAGCCCCGCAGCAATCCAGCGATTGCCCAGGCGGCGGGCCGTCAGCCACAGGGCCAGGAGCGCCAGCCATCCCAACACAAAGGCAAAAATCCGCCCGGTTTCCAGGCCGGGGCCAAAAATGAGTTGCACCCATCCGGGGATCAAAAAAGCCAGCGGCAACTGGTTCGTCCAGGGGCCGTACGCCTGGAACGGCGCGTATTTTCCGGTGGCGAACAACCAGCCTTTGTAGAGATAAAGCCCCTCGTCGAGCACGGAATATTGAATGTGGGTAAAGCGCCAAAGTTCAAGGCAATAAAAAAACAGACCTGTGATGGAGAAACCTTCAGCCAGCACACGATGATCGGTCAACCAGACCCTGGTTTTTTGAAAGCCGCGCGAAAGGGCATTCATCATTTGCGCTTGAAAATACGAATATGAGTATCGTCGGTCCCGCACAGAAAAACGGGAGAAGTTCTCGGCAGTTCATCAAATACCTTTGGAGAAAAGGTGACGTTCATTGCGGCAAGCTCGCTTGTCCTGATCAGCAGGACGTCCGCTTCGGCGCGCCATTTCAAGTCCAATTGTCGGTTCCAAAAGCCGAAGCGTAAGAGTTCGCCCGAGTTACCGCCTGATTTGAATGAAAAGACGCCATTCAATTGGGGAGGGTAAATCTTGACGCCGGGCAGGTACAGCAAAAGCGCCGGGGAGGGCGAACCTCGCCAATAAACCCGCGTTCCGGGCGGGGCGTGCTGCGCCAGTTCCGCGCCCACCTTTTCATACTGGGCCAGAATGTCGTTCCCGCAGCGCGCATTTTCGCTGATCCCGCCCAGGGCAACCGTCGGGGAAAGCGCAAGGCCGGTGAACATGGTGACAAAGATCAAGGCGTACACCGGGTTGGATAGCGCCAGATTTGCTTTACTGGTTTTGGCTCTTTGGGAATCTCCCGCCTGCCCCGACATCGTGCCCGTAGGGTATGTTTTTGTGGGGTGACCCACCCCAACCCGTATGTCGGGATTAATCCCGACATACGGGTTGGCTCCCAGATATGAGGGAAACCGTAATTCCCGGAGAGCCCCGATTTTCGCTGTGACATAGCCGACGACGATGATCAAAATCCCGATCCCCAAACCGGCAACGACCGGCAGCAGGCTGCGCGCAAATTGAAAGCTGACGTTAAATTTATTGGCAAGCGCGCGCCAGAGTTCAACCGTGCCAGGCTGCAGGCCGGAACTGCTTATGCGTGGGACATTGATGGAGGCCAGGGCAGCGCCAAATTCCACGTTGTTGCCGTAGCCTATTCCCGCCAGCAGCAGCAAGATCAGCCCTCCGGCCAGCCAGGCGGGAAGGATCGGCTGGCGTTCTTTTATGCCGGGCAGGAAAGCGAAAAACAAGAGAATGCCGATCGGGGCGAAAAAAGTCACATAATTCACCAGGCAGAAGGAGCAATAGTTTTTCCCAAGCGAGGCCCAGGCGTGCGCAAAGTATAGGACAACAAAAACGACGGATAGAAAAACAACCGTCTTAAACTGCGACTTGTTTTTGAACCCGCCTTTCGGCCAGCCCAACCAGACTGCCAGCGGAGCAAATACCGCCAGGAAATTGGTCTGGACGCTGTTGAAAAAGACGAACAGGTTCTCAAGGAACGAAGCTTTGGTGGGCTGGTCGATGACGTTCGCCTGTTGGTAAATCGAATTGCCGAAGAGAGAGCGGATGCCCTTTGGCATCCATTTGACCCAGGTGCTTACAATCCCAGGCCAGTAGATCACGTGGACGGCAAGCAGTGCGCCCATAACAATCCCCGCGAAGATCAGCCCCGATTTTTTGCCATGCTGCCAGAACACGTAGAAAAAAAGAAAGGGCAGGATGATGAGCATGTTCTCGCGGGTCAAGACCAAAACTGCGGCCAGCAGCGAACCCGCAAGCAGTTCCTTGAGCGAGCGTCCCTCCCCCAACGTGAAATACAACATCCACGCCACCATGCAGGCCACAAGACCCTCGGCGATGCCGACGCTGTAGTCGCTGATCGGGAAGGGATTAAGCGCCAGGAACCACAGGCAGGCGGCAGCCGCCCAGCGGCCCGCCAGCCGCCTGGAAGCCAGCCACATGCCGAGCAGTAACAAGCAACCGACAAAAACCATGAAATAACGGATGGTTCTCAGTCCCGGGCCGAAGAGCAGTTGCGCGCCCCCGAAGATTAAAAACGAAAAGGGCATGTGGTTCGTCCAGGGGCCATAATCCTGGTAAGGAAAGTATTGGCCCGTAACGAACAACCAGCCCTTGTAAATATAGTTCCCCTCGTCGATGACCGACCATTGCGTGGTCGCAAAACCCACGCTTTGGACGAAATACACTATCGCAGCCAGCCCGGCCAGTAATTCGGGAAGCCAGGGAAACGCGGATGTTTTTGAAAGAATCTGACTTGCCCGTGAAGCCAATTTCATTGCTCTACTTCTTGGAAAATCGCTGCAAATCAGCCTCAACCATCATTTCGACCAGTCCTTTGAAGCTCACCTGCGGCTTCCAACCCAGTTCGGCGCGCGCTTTACTGGGATCAGAGATGAGCAAATCCACTTCCGCCGGGCGATAAAAGTGCGGATCCTGGATGACATAATCCTGGTAGTTCAAATTAACGTAACCGAAGGCCAGTTCGCAGAATTCGCGCACCGGATGAGTTTCCCCGGTGCCGATCACATAGTTATCCGGCTTGGGCTGTTGCAGCATCATCCACCTCGCCTCGACGTAATCCCCGGCAAAACCCCAGTCGCGCCGCGATTCGAGATTGCCCAGGCGCAGTTCTTTGGCATGGCCCAGTTTGATTTTTGCAACCGTGCTGGTGATTTTGCGCGTCACGAATTCCAGGCCGCGGCGCGGGCTTTCATGGTTGAAGAGAATCCCCGAAGTGGTGTACATGTTGAACGATTCGCGGTAATTGACCGTGATCCAGTGCCCGTATACCTTGGCAACGCCATACGGGCTGCGCGGATAGAAGGGGGTCGTCTCTTTTTGCGGCACTTCCATGACCTTGCCGAACAATTCGCTGGAGGATGCCTGGTAGAAGCGAATCTTTTGGTTCACCAGCCGGATGGCTTCAAGCATACGCGCCACGCCCAACCCGGTCACTTCAGCCGTCAGGATGGGCTGGCTCCAGGATGTGGGCACAAATGATTGCGCAGCCAGGTTATAAACCTCGTCCGGTTTGTATTCCTCGAGCAAGGCCACCAGGGAAGATTGATCGTGCAAGTCACCCTGCGCAATCTGTATATCATCCTGGATATGTTCAATGCGTTCGAAATTAAAAGTGCTGGAACGGCGGGCCATTCCAACAACCTGGTACCCCTTTTGGAGCAGCAGTTCGGCCAGGTAGGAACCGTCCTGCCCGTTGATTCCGGTAATGAGTGCAGTAGGCATAGTGTATTCTCCTGAATAAAATTCAATCGCCGAATTATAATCTGTAGATTACAAAAACGCCAAACTTCGGCAATGTCCCCAGAAACGCGGACGAAGCCCGTCCGACATAGGACGGAGTCTGTCCGACATAGGACGAAGTCCGTCCGACATAGGACGAAGCCCGTCCGACATAGGACGAAGCCCGTCCGACATAGGACGGAGTCCGTCCGACATAGGACGAAGAATATCTCACCTCGGACGAAACCCGTCCGACGACAAACGCCCTGGTTTCAAGCGCGCAAACAGGGGCCAGTAATTTCCCGGGTCAATTTACCGGCTTCCCAACCACCTTGCCATCCTGCACCTGCCACAATGCCGCCGCCTGCGCAAATTCGGGGCTGAACAGGTTCAGGTCGGTGGTGGTCAGCAGGGATTGTTCGGTTTCTTCCAGGGCAGAAAGCAGGTCGGCGCGGCGTTCGGTGTCCAGTTCGGCCATGACTTCATCGAGCAGGATCACCGGCCATTCGCCGGTGCGTTCCTTCATCCAGGAGACTTCGGCCAGTTTGAGCGCCAGGAGGGTGGTGCGCACCTGTCCGCGTGAGCCATAGTCGCCCAGGTTGATGCCGTTAGCCAGGAAGCGCACTTCGTCGCGGTGCGGGCCGATGGTGGTCACGCCGCGGCTGATCTCTTCGGGGCGGAGTTTTCTCAAGGCGTCGGCAAATCCTTTTTTGACGGGTTCCAGTTCAAGGGTCGAGCGGTCTGCGGGCGCATCCAGCTTGAGGGCAAATTGACCTTCGGGGCGCGGGAGCGGGTCGAAGGCCGGGTCATAAGCCATCCGCAAAATTTCCTTGCCGCGCGTCAGTTTGTGATGGGCGCGCGCCGCGAGGCGTTCGAGTTCCTGGATGGACTGGCTGCGCCACAGGATGATCTGCGCGCCGCTCTCGACCAGGCTTTTGTCCCAGAAATCGAGTTGCGCAGCGTCGCCGCCCCGTTCGGAGAGTTGTTTGAGCAGGGCGTTGCGCTGGGTGATGGCAGCGTGGTAGTCGCCCAGGGTTTTGGCGTAGCCGGGGATGGCCTGGGCCAGCGCCAGGTTCAGGTAGCGGCGGCGGTCTTCGGGCGCGCCTTCGATGACCTGCGACATTTGCGGGATGAAGAGCACGGCGTTGAAGTGCCCGATGACTTCATTGGCCGCGCGCTTGACGCCGTCCAGCAAAATTTCCTTGCGCGCCCGCAGCCCCAGCGCCCCCACCGCTTCGACAATGATGCGCACTTCGATGCGATGCGCCCGTTTGCCGCGCTGGTAATCGGCGACGAGACGCGCCACCGCCAGACTATCCTTGGCGGCGTGGAAGTTGACCAGTTGCCGGTCGGTATGCGTCTGGAAGGAGCTAAACGTGGCGAGAAAATAAATGGCTTCGAGCAGGCTGGTCTTGCCCTGGGCATTTTGCCCGACGAGCAAAACCGAGCGCCGTGGAACGTCGATGTCCAGGCGGGCGAAGTTGCGGAAGTTGGTGAGGGAGAGGTGGTTGAGGTGCATGAGGCGGTAATGCGTATTGCGTAATGCGTAATTGGGCGGGTGGTTGGGGTTAGGCAGGCGGTGCTTTTTAAAATTTGCAGTCACCCCCATACATGAGGACTACCACACAATTTGCAGAAAACATCAAAATTCGGGCTATTGGGGCTCGAAATCGAGGATAGACCAATTAGATTCGAGCATCACCCCAAATACCTACCCTATCTTTTTTTCTTCGGGTAATTCATTTAACCAATTCTTAATGGTTTTAGATTCCTCTTTGGTTTTGTCCAACCGTAATGCCTTCTTCCACATTTGTCGGGTAAGTTCAACATTTCCTTGTGCATAATACAGACAACCCAAACTTCGATATCCTATACAATCTCTTGGAGTATTTTCAATTGCTGCTTGGGCGGCAGTAATAGCCTTTTCGATATCTCCATTCATATAGAAAGCAGTAGCTAGGTTAGCTTGAATGGCGGTGATAACGCTTATCAATCTGCTTGGGTAATCATCCAACTTGTTTTGAAAAATATCTCTATTCCAAGGAAATGCTATGTGTAAGATAGCTTCATCTTCTTTAGATGATTCGTGAATCGCACTTTGTAAAGTCTGGATGGACAGATCGTACAATTTCTGACAAAGATAAATATATCCACGATTTGTGAGTAATATCCCCACATTTGGGTAGTCATTCTGCTGCGCTTTAGACAATAGCTCTAATGCTTGATCCCATTGCCGCTCACAAATGAACATAAAAGCCAGATTGTTCAATGGACGTGCTCGCTCAGGATCAATTTGCAGCAGTTGTTCAAAGATATGCTTAGATATATCTATCTCGCCTTTCTGGTACGCCTCGACCCCCACAGTTTCAATCCTCTCGAGAAAATCAATTCTATCATCACCTTCTAATTTTCCCAATTTCTGCAAAAGCATAGTACTGGCTTCTTCTAGTTTCCCCATCCCGTGCAATGCGCGATAATAGATAGGTGCAAAGTTATCATCCGACAAGTAATCAGTATTTTCCAGAATTTGGATTATTTGTCCATAATGTTTTCTTTCGAAAAGAATTTCTATTTTCAATAATATAAGAAGAGGAAAGTTTGATGTTTCTCTCAGGTCCTTATCAATTTGTGAAAGAGCTTTTCTCGGGCCAAACCCTTTTAGTAATTTTTTGTCTCTTAAGTACATCAGGAAAGCCAAGTCATTGATGTCACCAGAATTCCTACTAATATCTATTGCTGTACCATAGGTTTGGATGCAGTCCTCTTTTTTCCCTTTTGAAAACAAAACTTCCGCCTTTGCCTGGAGGAGCCATTTGCTTTGTGGATTCTTTGCCAAGCCTCTTTCGGCGGTGTCGAAGGCATTGGTCAGTTCACCCTTTTGGAAATAATAACGAAAAAGCCCTACCCAGGCAGAGTCCAACTGCTCGTCTAATTCTAAGGCTTGTCTAAAATAAGCTGGAGCTTTCGGATCATCTTCTTCAAGATAAATTCTAGCGATGCGAGAGTATAGTTCAGCAGTAGGCTTCGACTCTATTGCTTTAAGTAAAACCTTTATAGCCTCTTCTATATTTTCTGTTTCAGCATATGTCATAGCCAGTTGAATAGATATATCTTCATCTGGAACAAGATCAAATGTAGTTCGTAACGTTTCGATCGCTAAATCTGTTTTGTTTACTCTCCTAAATGCTAATGCTAAAGCCTTACATACAGAAATGTTTTTTGGTTCCAACTGAAACAGAGGCAATAATATTTTAATTGCATCCTGGTTTTTATTAAGTTTTGCAAGTAGCAAGCCTAACGATTGTTGTGCATCCTTAAATGATGGTTCTAACACCAAGGATTGCCGATAACTTCTCTCGGCGTTCTCAAATTGATTAATATCTTGGTATGTCAATCCTATTAAAAGATGAACTGCTGGATCCTGAGGGGCAAGTTCCAACGCGTGTTGTAGCTGAAATAAGGCAGCCTGATAATCCGGGACATCTCGTAACGCTAGCGCTGCATTAACACGCCGGAGATATTCCTCTGGCTTATTCATTTGAACGCTCCCTTTGGTTCAATTGTGTTACCATTTCTTTTTCTTTTTTATGAAAAAACTCATCGTCATCATCATTGGTCCAATGTTTTTCAGGTGAGCTACTTACGCTTATATCTTTCCTAATTATTTGGGCTGTTGCTTGCGCCTGTGCGCTTATTCGACTTTCAAGCAGGGATCGTCCGACGATTCCCTCTCGTAACTGGCAATTTTGGATAATTTGTTCCTCTAATATGGTAACAACTTGGCAGTAAGTTTTGATAAGGGGACTTTGACTGCAAAGCATTTCTAATGCCTTGCGGAGAGACTGAATGTAACTTGTGGCATCACGATACATTCCCGATTCCATAGCAGCTTTAACCTGAACTAGGTGATCATCAATCCAGTTAGAAAAAAGGCTTTCATCGATCGTTTGAGCTTCTACAGCACAACCATTTATTACAAGTATCCGCCGTGCTTGATCACTTAACCTTGGCCAGTTCACCAAGAGTTCGGGCTCTAGAGCAGCACTATTTGACTGCCCTAAAGATTGTTTCCCGCCAACAGCTTTGCCTAAAGCAATACTTGCAAAAGCATTAAGACTCACACCATCTTGGGCAGCGGCCTCTACCAATTCGCGGTGCAGGGATTTAGGTACACGGACGACAAATTTACCGCTATACTCTTCAATGGGCCGGGGGTCAGGAATTTCTTGTTTTTCCTCAATTGCTGTTTCGACCCAAGCGCGCATTGCATCCTGAATCATTACCCCCAATTCTTCGAAAGTGTCGGCCTGAGTCATACAGCCAGGCCACTCAATTACGCGCGCAAACCAGCCGGAATAATTCTCTCCCTGGTCGAATACTACCTCAATGGTATAAGGCAATTTTAGGTATTCTTCAACAGTTCTGGTTGTCATAATGCTCATCCTTTCATCAAATCTGTTATGTTCTAATCGTTGTCATCTTCGATTGAGTCGATCAGTTGGAGAATCTGCTGCACATAAACAGGCAGGATAAAAGGTTTACGAAACGGGATGACGATGGGGTGTTGCCCTGGATAAGTATATGTAGCATGGCTCCCTTTCATACGCTTTGCGCAACCAAGGCCGCAGAGAATAGCATCTACATCATCGAAACGGACATTCTTAATGTTCTGACGGAGCTTTTTAATTGCATTTTCTCTTTTTTTGCCCATCGCTGTATCCTTATAGTACCATATTTAATACTGCAAATCAATAGAACATACGTTTAGACAATGGATTCTGGTAATTTTATTCTTACCTCACTAAATAAAACGGTTTATTTTATAAGTTTTGCGATTTCCAATCATCATGCACTTATTCGTTGAACGGTTTATCTTTCACGTATGTCTTTTATCCCATGCAGTGGGATGGTACGACGGTTGCCTCGCCACCGCCAATTTTTGCCGGGCAGCCTTGCTTTTATAGGCGTCCGGCAATTCGGTTTCCAGCCTGGCAATATGACTCCCCAATTGGATTTGCAGGAATTTGTGTGATTTTTCCAACTCGACGGTGGAGAAATTGGTAATCATAAATTCGAAGATGGCGTTGGTCTCTGAATTTTCCAACTCGGTCGCCAATTGATACGCATCTTCAAGATTATGGATGCTTTCCAGCTTTTTCCGCGCCAATACGTCAAGGCACTTGCGAGTATCCGTGATGATCTTGATATCGGCCGGCAGAGTCAGGCGTTCGGCGCTCACACCAGCTTTGGTGCGTTCCAGGTACGAGGCGTGTCCGCGCTCCTCGTCGGCGTAATGTTCCCAATATTGCGCAACGTCATGCTGGTGAGCAAACAGCTTCCCCATTTGTCTGTAGAGCGTTTCGGCGGCCCGCTCAAGTTCGATGGCGTAGTCAAAAAGTTTGTCAACGGTTTCTGTGTTGTTCGACATTCTTATTCTCCATTAGTTGCAGCAAACAATGATTTGCGACTTATTCCGGGCGGTCGTGCAAAGTGGACGGTTCTTCGCCTTCAACCGGCTTTTCGATCTTCCAGATACGCGTGGCCAGGTCGGTGAAGAGCACGCCGTTCAAGTGGTCGATCTCGTGCTGGAAGATACGCGCCGTCCAGTCCTTGAGCTTGAGCGTCAGCGGCTGGCCGTGGCGGTTCTGTCCCTTGACGGTGATCGCCAGGTGACGTTCCACCTCGCCGTTGATGCCGGGCACCGAGAGACAGCCTTCGTTCCCCAACTCGGTCTCGGCGGATTTGCGGGTGATCTCCGGGTTGACGACGGCATACAACCTTTTGGGCGCGTTTTCGTCTTCCTCGGCTTTTTCTTCGTCCTCGTAGTATTCCACCACGATGACGCGCTCCGAAACATCCACTTGCGGAGCGGCCAGCCCCACGCCCGGCTCGGCGCGCATGGTCTCGACCATGTCGTCGATCAGGGACTGGAGTTTTTCGTCAAATTTGGTTACGGGGCGCGCTTTGCGCCGCAGGACTTCATTGGGGACGTGAACGATTGTGCGGATTGGCATATGTAGGCTACCTTTAAATGGTTTTGTGGGCCGATTTTACTCTGGATTCTTTGGCCGGGATTGGGTTTGCTCATGTTGGACCTGGTGGTACATCGCCAGCCACTCGGCCAAACGTTCGCGCTCACCGGCGGTTTCGGACTCGCGCTTCTTCTGCACGCGCACCTGCTGGCGGCGGACGATATCCTGTTGAACGGTGGGCGGGTCGGCCACGTCCTGAAAGTTGAATTGCGCGCCGCCGACCATGATGGACACCGTTCCAAAGTTAAACAAGAAACCGAACACACCTTTACGTTCATATTTCGTGCTTAAAATGTTTTCGAGCGGGGCGGCTTTGCGATCCTCTTTACCAAATGGCTTGCGGTCAATGTCAATAATCTGGTCGGCAGTCACCTGGTATGTGTCGTTCGACCAGTCCACGTATTCATATCCCCACATTGAAGCGTCAATCACAAATAGCAAACCTAGAATTCCCCCCAGCCACAGTGGCGGCGGCCCCAAAAACATCCCCCACAGGAAGGGCGCGGAAAGTAAAATGATAAAAGCAAGGTCGTATGGAAACGTGTTGCGGATCAAGATGAAGAAATGTTTCCGGTAGGTCACAACCCCGTCTCCTTCGATGCGCATTTTAAAGGCGTTGCGCAACCACACTCTCAGCGCTAACACGGTCTTCACCGGCAGGTTCTTCGGTTGAGGCTTTGCTGCCGGTGGCGCAGGCGCAGGGGCTTTGGTCGGGTGAGCGTATCCCAGTTTCGCGCGGATCGCCCGCTTGATGCCTTCCTGTTCGTTGGAGCGGATGCTGTCTTTGGTGCGCATCCAGTATTCTTCGATCATGGCGCTGGCCTGTTGAGGAGAGCGGATATATTCCATGCGGATATGGCCCGAGAAGGTGCGCACAACCACCGTGCCATAATCGAACAGTCGCCCGATCTCGTCCGTTTCGGTGCTGATGGACAGGATGGTGCTGATGCTGGCTTCGTTGCGGCTGTCATACAGGCCGATGACCTTCTCCAACCAGATGACGCGCTGGTTGGTCACAATGTAGAAATCATTGCCCCAATCGACGTATTTCCAAATCATCCAGAGCAGGTTGATCGCCCCCGCTACCCCTAAAAAGATGCTTGCGGTGAAAAAGATGGCGGTCATATAAACAAAGGCCAGCCCTAGTATCAAAAAGACAAGCAGCATTAATACGGTCGGGAGCGCCAGGGATTGATACAAGAGTACAGGATGTTTGCGGGCAAGGAAGTAAATGACTTCGTTATCTGCCAGCCATTTGAAACGTACTTTGTTTGCCAGTTGTCGACTGGCAAGCATGATCTCGAAATTGGCGCGCAGACCGGGAATTTTGCGCAACATACTTTTAAAGTGTTCCCTGGGCAGGACCACCAGAACTGTGCCTTTTTCGGCCTTAACCGTTGCGTTGCGGCTCTGCCCCGTCAACAAGCCCTGTTCCCCGAAGTAATCTCCGCGCACAAGTGTGGCGAGTTTGATTTCCTTCTTTTTCTCTCGACGAATAACCGCCACATGCCCCGCATAAATCAGATACAAAGCATCTGCTGACGTACCCTGCAGGAAAACCGTCTCTGGTTCCGGGCAGGATTGCTCTTCCATCCCTTCCGCTACCAACTTGAGCTGGTCCTCGCTCAAGCCGCGGAAGAGATGCACCTTTTTCATGAATTCGACATATACACCGGGATCAGGCATGGATTGATTCTACTGCTCTTTCCTGGAAAGCGGAAACCCCAAATCATCGGCAATCACAAAATGCCGCGCCGGGGGCTGCTTCTCATATTTTGGTGCGCCGAGATACTTTGGCGCTACCGGCTCCTCTGGTACAATCAGAGCCATGAAAAAATGGCAACTTTGGCTCGGTATTCTCATTAGCGCAGTTTTTGTCTGGTATGCCTTGCAGAAACTCGAACTCGATAAGTTCTGGGCGGCGATCACTCAAGCCAACTACTGGTGGATTTTGCCCGGCATTGCGGTCTATTTCGTGGCCGTATGGGCGCGGGCCTGGCGCTGGCACTACCTGCTCAAACCGATCAAGGAAATTCCAACCAGAACCATGTTCCCAGTTGTGACGATTGGCTACATGGGCAATAATATCTACCCGGCGCGGGCGGGCGAGGTGCTACGCGCGGTGGTGCTAAAACGGCGGGAGGGTGTGCCTGTCTCCGCTTCACTGGCAACCATCATCGTCGAGCGCATCTTCGATGGCGTGGTGATGTTGGCCTTTGTCTTTCTCAACCTGCCCGAGTTGGCGCGAATAACAGGCGGTTCCGGGAAGGTTGGCGATATCGATATCCAACAAGTGGCACTCTTGGGGACGGGGGCTTTTGTCGGCGCACTGATTATCTTCCTGCTGGCGGCCATGTTCCCACAGGTCACAGGCCGGGTTGGACAATGGTTCATCGACCGGGTGCTGCCCGAAAAGCTGCGCGAAAAAGTCAGCGGCATCATGCACAAATTCCTGGATGGCTTGGCCTCGTTGCGCTCCCCGCTTAATATCCTGATGGTTTTTGTCACTTCCTTCGTAATCTGGTTTCTGGAATTGGGTAAGTACTGGTTGGTGATGCACGCCTTCAACTTCGAAGTTAGTTTCTTTGCGCTGATGTTGATGAATGGCGTTGTGAACCTGATGACCACCCTTCCGGGCGCGCCGGGTTATATCGGCACTTTTGACGTGCCGGGAATTGCTATTCTTATGGCCTATGGTGTTGCGCAACCAATTGCAACAGGATATACAATCGTGCTGCACGTAGCGCTTTGGCTGCCAATTACGCTGTTGGGCGCATACTATATGGCCAGGGAAGGTATCCACTGGAGCGATTCGCTCAGGGCCGAGGTGGATGAGGCAAAGGTACCGGAGAGTACGCAAGTTTGACGTCCACCCCAGGACGGAGTCATCTTTACAGGTACGCGCGATAGGGTCAAGCAACAATCAAAAGGCTGCAGGTATGCACATGACGCAAACCGAACCGTCTTCTCATAAAAAGTTAAAGGTGCTTATTGCCGACGATATCCAGGAAACCCGCCGAAGCCTTCGCTTGATGTTGTCCATGAATCCGGATGTCGTTGTTGTTGCAATCGCTATGAATGGTCGTCAGGCTGTGGAAATGGCAAAAGAGCATCATCCCGATATTCTTGTGATGGATGTCAATATGCCGGAACTGAATGGGCTGGCGGCGTTCAAGGAAATCAGCCAGATTTACCCCGATACCGGTTGCATTATCGTCTCGGCTGAAAAAGATACCAATAACCTGGGCGCGGCCATGTCGCTTGGGGCGCAGGAATTCCTGATTAAACCCTTTACCATCGACGACTTGAACAGTGCGGTCAACCGGGTCGGCGGGCAGGTTGGCGAAAGCCGCAAAAAGCTGGCTGAAGCAGACAAGTTATACAAAAAAAGCGAAGATTACCTCAAGAAGCTGGCCGACGAATACGCCAAATCCAAACGCACGGACGACGAGGCCCTGGGCGTTTTCGAGCAATTGGCCGCAAACCCTGACTGTGAGTTACACTGGCTGCGCACCCTGGCGATACTCTATATCGTTCGGCAGGAATGGGGTAAGCTCCGCACCCTGGCTGCCAGGCTGGAGTGGCGCGCAAAAATTAAATAGGGGCGGGTCGCAACGCAGAGCGGCCTTTACCGGAGGAAATGAAATGAAGATTGCAATCATTGGCGCGGGATACGGCGGCATGGCCGCCGCCTGGGACCTGCGCAAAGCGGGTCACGAAGTCACCATTTACGAATCCGCAGATTTTGTGGGCGGGCTGGCCAGCGGTTTCAAGGAGCCGAACTGGAACTGGTCGGTGGAGAAGTTCTACCACCACTGGTTCGCCAGCGATAACCACATGCTGGGGATGATCGACGAATTGGGACTGCGCGATAAGGTGCTGTTCCCGCGCCCGTTGACGGTCATGTACGACAACGGCAAGTTCTACCCGCTGGATTCGATCATCAATGCCTTGAAATTCCCGGGGCTGGGGTTCGGAATCAGCAAAATACGCTTTGGGCTGACGTCTTTGTACCTGCGCCTGACGACGAACTGGCAGGCGCTCGAAAAGACGACCGTCGAAGAGTGGATGCGCAAGTGGGCCGGTGAAAGGGTCTACAAGTTGATGTGGGAATCGCTGTTGATCGGCAAGTTCGGCGAGAAGTATTACAAGCAGATCAACATGGCCTGGATGTGGGCGCGCTTGCATGCCCGCACCACGCGCCTGGGCACGTTCGAAGGCGGCTTCCAGAACTTTGCCAACCTGTTCGCCGAGAAACTGCGTGGGATCGGGGTGGAGATCAAACTGTCGACGCCGATCACGAACATTCAACGGAACGAAGTCTCCGGGGCGTTGGAGTTGACGACGCCCGACGGCGTGGAGAAGGTCGATAAAGCGCTCGTCACCCTTTCGCCGGGAGCCGTCGCCAAAATGGTCCCGTCGTTTCCCAAAGAATATCTGGAGGGTCTGCTGCGGCTCAAATCGATGGGCGCGGTGGTGATGGTGCTTTCGCTCAAGAACCAGCTTTCGAAGGAAGGTTATTACTGGTACAACATTCCCAAGAGCGCGGGCTTCCCATTCCTGGCGGTGGTGGAGCATACCAATTTTGTCTCGTCTGAGAATTTCGGCGGCGACCACATCGTTTACGTGGGCGATTACCGGGAGCCGGAACATGAGTATTTCCGTCTGACGCAGGATCAGTTGCTCGAACGCTTTGCGCCGCACCTGAAGAAGTTCAACCCCGATTTCAGCATGGATTGGGTGAAGAAGGTCTGGCTGTTCCGCACGGCCTACGCCCAGCCGGTGCCGCTGGTCAACCACTCAAAGAATATTCCGAGCATCCAGACGCCGGTCGAGGGGCTGTATTTCGCTT
>JBARBA010000286.1:0-17706 GCA_049792555.1 Anaerolineales bacterium | reverse complement strand
ACTGCTATGGTATGATCTGACATGGTAATGGGTTCCTCGCATGATTTTGTCTTTCGCAAAACAAGGTTACCATGTTTGGGACCCTTTACCACCCCTTTTTATATCTTCAGTTAGCGGAAACTAAAGTATCGCGGAAAGGAGGAAACGTCACAAGGAAGCATGGGACAGGCGAAGTGGGAAATATTTCACAGGTAATGTCGGCAAGCGACAGTCACCTTTAAGGTGACTGTCACTTGCAATAAATGTTCTGGTTTGCGCTTGCCTTTTGAAGCGCAAACCTATAAAATCAACCTCATGGAAGCCACCCTTTTGCGTTTACTGTTGATCGTTTACCTGGCCGCCGCCTGCGCGCTGGCTGGTTTTTACCTGCATTACCGGCGCGTGACGCCGTTCGAATACCTGCTTTGGGGGACTTTGGCTTTGGCCCTGCCCGTGCTGGGGCCGTTCTTCATCATCGCCGCCCGCCCGGGGCCTCGCAAACGTATCCGAAGAAAGACTTCGAAGGCCGCGTAGCCAGCGCCGCCCTCCCGGTCATTGCAGACGGGCATTCTGGGAATCTCGGAGTAAGCCCTGGAAGTCTCGGAGTAAGCCCTGAGAATCTCGGAGTAAGACCTGGGAATCTCGGAGTAACAGCGGGAACCGCTAAACCTTTTTTACCCTTCACCCCACACAAAAGGAGAATATTATGTCCGACAAAAAAGATGAGCAATTGTCAGGTGAAATCGCTGGGTTCGAGTTCGTGCTGAACAGCCTCGTCGCTGCCCCCGAAATCGCGGCCATTATGCAGGCGCATGGGTTCCCTCAGGAACGCATTGATGCAGGGCTGGCGCTGGTGCAAGCTGCGCGCGCCAAACAGCAGGCGCGCGTGGTCGAGGTTGGCAACCGGTTGAAGGCCACCACTGATTTCGAACAAGCCTTCGCCGTAGCCAGCAAAGCCTACGCAGATTTCCGCGAAACCGCGCGCGCCCATTTTGAGAGCGCCAGCGCCAACCCGGATGCCTGGCAGAGTTTGAAGTTGACCGGGGTAACGCCGCGAAAGGTAGAGAGCTTCATCGATACCGCCTATGCCACCTACGATAACGCGCTTGCCAACCCCGAAATTATGGCCGCGCTGGCCCCTTACGGTTACGTGGCCGCCAAGATAGGCGAGGCGCGCGGGCTGGTTGCCGCCGTTACAGCCGCCGACCAGACACAGGAGCACGCCAAAGGCGCAGCCTTGCGCGCCACGACTGAACAGGACGAGGCTTTCGAGCAGGCCAAAGCCTGGGTGAGCGCCTTCAAGCGCATCGCGCGCCGCGCCTTGCTGGACCGGCCCGACCTGTTGGCTAAGCTAAAAATGTAGAGCCTTTCAACAAGTGACGATCATTTTTAGAGTGATCGTCACTTGTTTTTATGTGTGCTCTTTTGTATGGCTTGAATGACGAGGAGATTGCGATTGTGGAAGATCGTCCATCGAAAGGAAGCATAAACCCATGAAACAAGATCGATTCCTGACCGGCATCCTGATCGGCATCGCCGCGCTGGTGTTGGGCATATCGGGCGGCGCGTTAAACCGAAAGCAGGAGGTCGTATGTCTGATCCTTGGGATGAAATCAAGCGGGCCATCCAGCCGATATTGGGCAGGAGAAGATCAAGCGCAACGAAAAATCTGGCGGGTATTCCTCGCCAGATTTTTCATTCTCCATCGGCAAAGAATGAGACATTGATTGTCCATTATAATAACCGCCTGTCAATGACAGGCCAAAAAACCAGGAATATCTTCCATATAACCACCCCACGCAAATCCATCTCATGGGAGCACCCCCGGACTGGCCCGCTGACCCACACAGAGTCGGCTTACCCTACGGGTGCGATGTCAGCAGGCTTGCATGTACTGAGAAGTCACCATGAAAATACATTGGAACAGATCATGAACTGCCCCGAATGCGGCGCGCCCGGCAACGCCTGCGAAGCGCATTACCACGAGTGCATCGTCAAAGAGTTTACGGATGCGGGTTACGGCGCTGTTCACCACCTGACGGTTGCGACGTACATGCTCCAGCACTCCAGCAAGCTGACCAAAGAAGGCTGGCTTTACGAGCGTGAACTATTGAGAGAATTCCTGATCGACAAGAAACCGCCCGCTTTTATCAGGAAGCAAAACCGGGATCTTGTCGATAGCGGCAAACGCAAATTCAAGATCACGTCCAAAGACGGCCGGCCCAAGATCAACCGCACGCACTGGACGAAGACGGTTTTGGATGTGCGCATGGAAAATGCGGAGACGTATTGCGCGGATGTCAATGCCTGGGCGCAGGCGGTGTTGAAAGATGCGGAGCAGGTTGAAATATAAGCTCCGCTAGGGGTTGAAGCCCCGGCTCAAGACGTGAAAGCCCCTTCGGGGCTGACCACGCGGAGTCTGCTTAAGCCGACTTCCACATACTGAGGAGCGGATTTATCCGCGACGAATGCTGGACAAAGGTATGAAGAAATATTATGTTCAAAACGCGCTGAAATTTCTCTTGTTGATGGGCATCGCCCTTTCTTCGGGCTGTGCGCAATCCACCGTGATTGTTTCCCCAACAGCCACATTTCAGCCAACACTAGCGCCAACCAGCACGCAAATTTCTCGTCTGACGAATACGCCAGAGTTGATACAGCCGAAAGGAATCCTAATTTACTCAGATAGTGAAGCTGTTTACTCCCTTGATCTTCGAAGCAAAAAAGCCACACCCATTATCAATACTGGGAAGAAATCTTATCCATATGCCGTCGTTGATACTAATTCGATCTATATTTTGAAGCAAGTTCAAAATGCCGGCTCAGAAACAATAAGCACGCATCAACTATTAAAAATGAATTTTGATGGTACTCAATCAGAGCAATTAACTTTTGACGAAGATACCAATTCAGATAAATTCGATTTAAGCAGCGCTCCAAAGGGTGATAAATTAGCATATATAAAAAAGGTCAATACAACATACTCGCTAGTAATCTTTGACAAAAACAAAAAATCAACGAAGGTTGTTACCGACAAAAACGGTTTTGATTATTTTGCGCCATCCTGGTCACCCGACGGGAAAAAGCTTGTCTTTTTCAAAGCAGCTGTGAGTGAAAGAAACACACAGTATGTGGTAGGGTTTGGAAACCTGCTTTTATATTCGATTGACGACGAAAAAATAACAGAATTACTGCCGGGAGAGATTGTTCCAATTATTAAACCAGCGTGGTCTCCAGATGGAAAGACCATTGTATTAAGCAGGAGCAATGGAACTGACTATGCAGGCGTAGACATGTGGAATTTGAACATTGAAAGCAATGTTACTGAAAAAATCGTCAATGGCAGATATATGATTGGAGCATCTGAGTTCGATTATTTTGACTGGTCACCAAACAGGAACTTGGTTCTCTACGCACAAAATTGGGACGAAATATACTTATTAGATTTAAATAGCAAAAAAGCAACAAAAGTTTATAAGGGGAGCCAAAGGTTTGCTGGTCACAATGGCTTATGGTCGCCCGATGGCAAATTGATCGCTTATGTTACAAGTTCTGGAAAGCCGCCACTTCCTAATCTATCTGTCCTAAATATCCAAAATACAAATGGCGAGAGCATACAATTTGGAATCCCTGCGAATGGATGGATAGATATAATTTCGTGGATATATCCGTAAAAAATAATCAATCATCTCTGATGATTTAGGAGACAGTTATGACCACCCGCACCTACACCAACCGCTCGTACCTCGACGCCCTCCAGCAAAAAGTCCTCGTCTTCGACGGGGCCATGGGCACCAGCCTGCAAAACCAGCATCTCACCGCCGAACACTTTGGCGGCGAAAAACGCAACGGCTGCAACGACTACCTGGTCATTTCCTGCCCCGAAGCGGTCGAAAAAGTTCATCGCTCCTTCCTCGAAGTCGGCGTGGACGTGATCGAGACCTGCACCTTCCGCTCCAACCGCCTGACCCTCGGCGAATACGGCCTGGGCGAGCGCACGCTTGAAATCAACCTCGCCGCCGCCCGCCTCGCCCGCCGCCTGGCAGACGAATACACTGCGCGCACGGCGCAACAACGCTTCGTGGCCGGTTCCATCGGCCCATCGGGCAAACTGCCCTCCGCCGACGACCCGGAACTCTCCAACATGGGCTTCGATGAACTGGCCGACCTGTTCCGCGAACAGGCCATCGGACTGCTGCAAGGCGGCGCGGACCTGCTGCTGGTCGAAACCTCGCAAGACATTCTCGAAGTCAAAGCCACTATCACCGGCCTCCAGGCTGCCTTCGCAGAGACCGGCGTCTGGCTGCCGATCCAGGCCCAGGTCACGCTCGACGTGACCGGGCGCATGTTGCTTGGAACCGACATCACCGCCGCCCTGACCATCCTCGAAAACCTGCCCATCGACGTCATCGGCCTGAACTGCTCCACCGGCCCCGAACACATGCGCGAACCCATCCGCGTGTTGGGCGAGCTTTCCACCCTGCCGGTCTCGTGCATCCCCAACGCCGGGCTGCCGCTCAACGTCGACGGCCAGGCCGTCTACCCGCTCGAACCGGTGCCCTTTGCCGAAGCGCTGATGGAATTCGTCGAGAAAAATAAAATCTCGGTCGTTGGCGGATGTTGCGGGACGACTCCGGCCCATTTGAAGCTACTGGTCGAAAAGCTGGGCAGCCACCCGCATCCGGCCCGCCCCGAAGGATCCACCCCGCGGCTTTCCTCCTCCATCGCGGCCATGTCCATGCGACAGGACCCGCCGCCCACCCTGCTCGGCGAGCGTTGCAACGCCCAGGGGTCGCGCAAATTCAAGAAAATGCTGCTCGACGAAGATTTCGACGGCATCCTGGAGTTGGCCCGCGAACAGGTGGCGGGCGGCGCGCACGCGCTCGATATTTCCTGCGCCGTTACCGAACGCCCGGACGAGAAAGAATTGATGCGCAAGGTCGTCAAGAAGCTCGAAATGGGCGTCGAAGTGCCGCTGGTGATCGACACCACCGAACTGGATGTGCTCGAAGCAGCGCTCAAAACCGCCCCCGGGCGCTGCCTGATCAATTCCACCCACCTGGAGAGCGGGCGCGCCAAAGCCGACAAAATCTTCGGCCTGGCCAAGACCCATAACGCGGCGGTCATCGTCCTGACCATCGACGAAACCGGCATGGCCAAGTCTGCCTCGCGCAAGCTGGAAGTGGCCCAACGCATCTACGACATCGCCGTCAACGACCACGGCCTGCGCCCCGACGCGCTGGTCTACGACGCGCTGACCTTTACCCTCGCCACCGGCGACGTGGAGTTTATTAATTCGGCGGTCGATACCATCGCAGGCATCCGCCTGATCAAGCAGAACCTGCCGGGCGTGATGACCTCGTTGGGCGTTTCCAACGTCTCTTTCGGGCTTTCCAAGTCCGCCCGTCCGGTGGTGAACTCGGTCATGCTCTACCACTGTGTGCAGGCCGGACTGGACATGGCGATTGTCAACCCGGCGCAGATCAAACCCTACGCCGAGATCGACCCCGTCGAGCGCGAACTGACCGATGACCTGATCTTCAACCGTCGCCCCGACGCGCTACAGCGTCTCATCCAACATTTCGAAAATGTCGTCCCCGAAGCCGAGGGCAGCAACCTGATCGACCCCACCGAAGGCATGACCCCCGAACAACGCCTGCATTGGAGCATCCTGCATCGCCACAAAGAAGGCGTTGAAGCCGCGATTGATGAGATTATTAATCGCGCGCCCAACGCAACACGCGCCACGCAACACGAAACCGCCGTCCACACCCTCAACACCGTCCTCCTCCCCGCCATGAAAGAAGTCGGCGACAAGTTCGGCGCTGGGGAGTTGATCCTGCCGTTCGTGCTGCAATCCGCCGAGGTGATGAAGAAATCCGTCGCCCACCTCGAAACCTATCTCGAAAAGGTCGAAGGCGTCACCAAAGGCACGGTCGTCATCGCCACCGTTTACGGCGACGTGCATGACATCGGCAAGAACCTGGTCAAGACCATCCTGGCAAACAACGGCTATACCGTCGTTGATCTGGGCAAACAAGTCCCGGCGGATACGATCATTGACAAAGCGACGGAAATCAACGCTACTGCCATCGGTCTTTCGGCGCTGCTGGTCAGCACCTCCAAGCAAATGCCGCTGATTATCAACGAACTCCAGCGCCGCAACCTGAAGTTCCCCGTGCTGGTGGGCGGCGCAGCCATCAACCGGCGTTTTGGCCGCCGCATCCACTTCACCGACGACGGCGCAGCCTACGACCCCGGCGTTTTCTACTGCAAAGACGCCTTCGAAGGCCTCGACACGATGGACCAGTTGATCGATCCCCGGCGCGCGCCTGCGCTGATTGCCCAAATCCGCAAAGAAGCCGACATGGAAATGGGCCGCGCCGCCGTCCAGGTTGAGCGCCCCGCCAGCCAAATCACGCGCTCCGAGATTGTCCCCGCGCCGATCAAGTTCCCTGAGAGATGGGGCGTGCGTGTTGTCAAAAATATGCCACTTGAGATCATCTTGCAGCATCTAAGTATTAACGAACTCTACCGCCTGTCGTGGGGCGCGAAAAGCACCCATGGCGCAGAATGGGAAAAGCTCAAGAAAGAATTCGACGAGCGCCTCGAGAAAATGAAAAAGGACGCGCAACGCTTCAAATGGCTGCAACCCCAGGCCGTCTACGGCATCTTCCCCTGCCAGGCCGATGGCGACGAGTTGATTATCTACGACCCTGAGTCCGTTTCTCCGCTTCCCAATCCGCTCCCGCATCCGATTGCCCGTTTCTCTTGCCCGCGCCAACCCTATGACGAGCACCTGTCCCTGGCCGATTACTTTGCGCCGGTTTCCTCCGGGCAAATGGACGTGGTCGCCTTCCAGGTTGTCACCGTCGGGCAGGCCGCCAGCGAGAAGTTCGACAAACTCCAGGCCGCCAACGATTACAGCGAAGCCTACTTCACACATGGACTGGCCGTCCAAACGGCAGAAGCCACCGCCGAGTACCTCCACCGCCACATCCGCCGCGAGTTAGGCATCCCTGCGAAGCAGGGCAAACGCTACTCGTGGGGCTATCCGGCCATCCCTGATCTGGCAGATCACCGCAAAGTCTTCGACTTGCTGCCTGCCGAAAAAGAATTGGGTATGCAACTTTCGCCCGCTTATCAGTTAATCCCTGAACAGTCCACAGCGGCGATCATTGTCCATCACGCCCGGGCCAAATATTACAGCGTAGGCGAAAGCCGCGTGGAACAGTTGATGAAAGGCTAAAATGTTGCGAACGTTTTTGCACGCAAAAATCCATCGCGCCGTGATGACCAGCGCCGACCTGAATTACGAAGGCAGCCTGACGGTAGACACAACGCTGCTCGAAGCCGCCGGCATCCGCGAATTCGAACTTGTGCAGGTGGTGGATGTGGAAAGCGGTTCCCGCTTTGAGACCTACATCATCTCCGGCCCGGCCGGCTCAGGCATGATCCAGGCCAATGGCGCGGCGGCGCGGCTGGTGCAGTTGGGCGATCACGTCATCATCATGGCCTTCGCCCAGGTACACGAACCGCTGCCCGCGGACTGGGCCCCCACGATCGTGCTGGTGGACGAAAAAAACCATCTCCGCGAAGTCCGGCATGGCGGGCATGGCAATCAGTGAAACAAAGCCAGTACCGGCTTTTGTAGAATCGCAAGTATTTACTACATGTCACCCCCACGATAACGCCCCCTGCCTTTCACGAATGGGTGAACCAATCTCCGCCTTCGGCCTCGATAGGTCCACCCGCCATTCAACGCCCGCGCCGGGCGCGCCAAAGCAAAAAGCGGGACGAAGTCCCGCTTTTTAGCGCGTAAAACCTTCCAGGATTACTTTGCTGCGATTGCGGCGAGCGCCTTCATCAGGCGGCTCTTGCGGCGCGCGGCGTTGTTCTTGTGGATCACGCCTTTTCCGGCAGCCCTGTCCAGTTGGCTGATGGCGGTCAGGACAGCCGCTTTCGACGTGTCGGCGCTATCGCCATTAAGGGCCTCATGAGCCTTAATGACGGCGGCGCGGGCTGAACCCCGGAATGCGCGGTTATGCAAACGACGTTTGTCGTTTTGATGATTTCGTTTAATTTGAGACTTGATGTTAGCCAAGGTCGTTCCTCCAGAATAGGTTAGCGGGTCGTTATTCTACACGAGAGCGCAACTTTTGTCCAGCGCCGCGCGAAACGTTTTTGAGGGCTGGCGCGGGTGGCCTGAACTGACAGGTTGAGCCTGTCGAAGTGCGGTTACTGGGCTTGTCGACATCGTGCCCGTAGGGTAAGCGTCGAAGTTATGGGGTGACAGTCATCGTCGGGGTCAGGGTAAGACCGCCGGGCGGGGTTTCTGTATAGGGAGATGGCGGAGTCGTCGAAGGCCCGGGGGTGATCGTCGCGGGACGGGTCGGAGTCGGCGTCACAATATTGACGCGCACTTTGATCTGCTGGCCGACCAGGATCTTGTTCGGGTCCACGATGTTATTGATCTTTTGAATGTCATCAGCCGTGCTGTTGAACTTGGATGCAATTAAAGGCAGGGTGTCGCCGGGCTGAATGGTGTAATTGACTACGGTGCCCCGCGGTATGTTCGAAGGGATCGGCGTGGGGGTTGGCAACGGCATTCCGGGGTTGGGGATTTTGATGACTTGACCGACGAAAATGCCCTGAGTGGCAGGGTCAATGCCCGGGTTGGTGGCGGTTGGGGTATACGGGTTGAGATACAGGATGAGCGCAATACCGTCATTGCCCAGGTTGAACTTCTGAGAAATGGCAAACAGGGAATCGTTCTCCTGAACAGTGTACTCAAACGGTTTGGATGCTGTTGGCGACAGGGTGATTGTCGCCGTGGGCGTCTCGGTGGGGGTTTCGGTGGGCGTCAATGTGCTGGTGGCCGAGGCCGTCACGGTGGCGGTGGGGGTCTGGCTGGCAAACATGGCCATCAGGGGCGAGTTTGGTTTGGCCAACCAAACGATCAACAGCATCAACCCCACTACGACCAATAGAACAACCGCGCCCCACAGGATGAACGGGCCGGTTTGTTGCCGTCTTTTATATGAATTAATAACACTGGATGGATCTTTATTCATTGTTTTATCCTTTTGAATAACCAACGGGAACACGTATTCTAACGATACGCGCTTACCGACGGGCACAGGTACCCTAACGGGCACAGGTCTGCGGGAAACCCCGCACCGCTTGTGCGGCGCTTCGTATTCTACCTGAAAAGTAGTGAAAAGCGCAAATGGACAAAGGAGGTTGAATCAATCTGCGCTTCCCCTGCGTTGTCGAAAACGAGTGTCGTTTATTGGGGTAGTCTCCGGCAGGCTGTCGGAGAACTCCACTCGAATCATTTTTAAACTGCACGCCAAGATCGCTAAACCCGGTTTTCGCTCAAATTTTCGGGATGGTGCAAAATCAGGTATGAAAAAATCCGGTTTTAATATACAATGATGGTGAAGAAATCCACAAATTGATGATTGGAGGTTCTATGGCAACAACACAGGATAATCTTAAGGAAGCGTTTGCCGGCGAAAGCCAGGCAAACCAAAAGTACCGCGCATTCGCCAAAAAAGCAGAACAGGATGGATTTGCGAACATTGCGCGGCTGTTCCGCACCACCGCCGAAGCAGAGCGGATTCACGCCGAGGGCCATCTCAAATCGTTGGACGGGATCGGCTCCACTGCCGAAAACCTGCAAGCCGCCATTGCAGGCGAAACGTACGAAGTTCAGAAGATGTACCCCCCCATGCTCGAAACTGCACAAGCGGAAGATCATAAAGCCAAGCGAATGTTCGGCTACGCGGTGGAAGCGGAAGCAGTCCATGCCAAACTGTATCAACTGGCGCTGGACGCGGTGCAACAGGGCAAGGATTTGACGGCGGTCGACTTCTATCTCTGCCCGGTATGCGGCAATATCGAATTGGGCAAGCCTACCGAGCCTTGCTCGATCTGCGGCACAAAAGCCGAAAAATTCGTTCTGATTTAGGCGGACATCCCTATTCAAAAGCGGCGTACTCTTGAGTACGCCGCTTTTCATTTACGTCAAATGATCTGGTTGCAGAATGGGCCGACCCAACACCCTACAACAACCGGTCCCCCGCTGCGACCGAATCGGTGCGGTAATGGCAGCCCAAACTCTTGCGGTTGTGCTGCGCAGCCTGGGCAATGATCAGCGAGACCTCGATGGCGTTGCGCAGGCCGATCAGCCCGTCGCTCAATTTGGTCCTGCGGTAAAAGGTCTCGATCTCGTTCTGCATGTGACGCAACTCACGGATGGCGCGCGACAATCGGTCGCCGGAGCGGATCAGGCCCACATAGTGCCACATGATGTTCTGAATGGTCTGCATGTCGCCCTGAATTAAGGCCGGGTCGGAGTCCACTGTCAGGCCGCTTTCGTCCCAGGCAGGGACGTTTTCGGGGGGTGGGATGTAGGGCAGGCCCATGCCCAGTTCCTGCTGGATGTGTTCAGCGGCGCGCTGTCCCCAGACCAGGCCTTCCAGCAGCGATGTGGACGCCAGACGGTTGGCCCCATGCAGGCCGGTGCAGGAGACTTCGCCGACCGCGTACAGGTTGGCAATGCTCGATTGCCCCCACTCGTCTACGGCGACGCCGCCGCAGGAGTAGTGCGCCGCCGGCACCACCGGGATCGCCTCACGGGTAATGTCAATGCTGACGCGCAGGCATTCGGCATAAATATTCGGGAAGCGCGCCTTGATGGCCTCGGCATCCATGTGCGAGGCGATGTCTAGCAGCACATAGGAATAACCGTGAGATTCCATCTCCATGTGGATGGCGCGCGCCACCACGTCGCGCGGGGCCAGGTCTTTCCATTCGGGGGAGTACTTTTCCATAAACGGTATCCCGTCGGGGGTCAGCAGGGTCCCGCCTTCGCCGCGCACCGCTTCACTGATCAGGAATCCTTCCGCCCCCGGCGCGGCCAACGCCGTCGGGTGGAATTGGATATATTCGGCGTTGATAATGCGCGCGCCGGCCCGCGAAGCCATGGCCAGCCCGTCGCCGCGCGAACCCTGCGGATTGGTGGTGTTGCGATAGATGCGTCCCAGCCCGCCGGTAGCCAGGATGGTGACACCCGCCAGCGTACGATGGACAGACTTCCTGTTGCGACCAAAGACGTATGCGCCATGGCAGGTTATGGGACGGTAGACGTCCAGCGGGTCGCGTGAATGGTGCGGATAGGTGATTAAATCGACGGCGGTGGCATTGGTCATCAACTCGACGTTGGGCTGTTTTTGCAACGCCGCAATCAAGCCCTGGCTGATGGCGTTGCCCGTCCCATCGCCGACGTGGACGATGCGCCGCCGCGAATGAGCCGCTTCCTGCCCGAAGGACAGCGCGCCGTCAGGCTCATGGTCAAATTCGATACCGGCCTTCTCGATCAGGATTTTTTCGAGCAGCGCGGGGCCTTCTTCGGCCAAAATCTGCGCCGCTTTGGGTAAAGATGCGCCCGCGCCCGCCGCCAGGATGTCCTCGACGAGCAGGGCGGCGTTATCGTCCGGCCCGCGGTGGATGATGCCGCCCTGCGCCCAGCGTGTATTGGATTCGTGCGGGTCAGGGTCGCGGGTGATTAAGATGATGCGGCGGTCAGGGTTCTGCGCCAGCCGCAGTGCTGCGGTCACCCCGGCAATGCCGGAGCCGATGATGAGTACGTCAGTTGTTTTCATGGTTTTTAGGTGTGCGTAGAGGCATGTAGGGGCAGGTCTGAGACCTGCCCCTACCAACAGAGCAATTTATCCAATCTTTATCATGCGATCTACTGCCTGGAAAGCGCGCATGCGGATGTCTTCGGGGATCGTGATTTCATAACGGTTGAATTTCAGCGCGTCGCGCGTATCTTCCATCGTGATCATGTTCATGTGCGGGCAGCGCACCATGCACAGGCGCAGCATGTCTTTCTCCGGGTTGGCCGCAGCAATGTTATCGCCCATCGAGCACTCGGTCAGCACCAGGTATTGCTGCGCCTGTGTCTCTTGCACGTAACGGATCATGGCATTCGTGCTGCCCGAAAAATCCGATTCGGCCACCACTTCGGGGCTGCATTCAGGGTGGGTCAACACCACCACATCCGGGAACTGCTTGCGGATGGTGCGGATGTCTTCGACGGTAAACTTCTCATGCACCTCGCAACGCCCGCGCCAACCGATCATTTGCACGTCAAGCAGGGTATCCGATGGCGTTGGGGCGGGATCGGTTGTAGGGGCGGGTCTCAGACCCGCCCCTACTGGCAGACCCGCCCCTACAACAACAGGGAAAATAATATGCTTGCCGGTCTCTTTCGCCACATTGCCTGCCAGATACTCGTCCGGCAGGAAAATCACCGTGTCCGTTTTAAGCGACTCGACCACCGCAATCGCATTGCCGGATGTGCAACAAATGTCGCTTTCGGCCTTCACGTCTGCGTAGGTATTGACATACGTCACCACCGGCACACCGGGGTATTTGCGTCGCAATGCGCGCACGTCTTCGGCAGTGATACTCTCGGCCAGCGAGCAACCGGCCCGTTTGGCGGGCAGCAGCACCGTCTTGCCGGGGCTTAAAATTTTGGCCGTCTCGGCCATGAAGCGCACGCCACAGAACACGATCACATCTTTGTCGGTCTCAGCCGCCTTGCGCGAAAGATCGAGCGAATCGCCCTTGAAATCGGGGATGGAATAAAACAACACCGGCTCCATGTAATTGTGCCCCAGAATCACGGCGTTTTTCTCGCGCTTGAGTTGGTTGATCTCCAGCGCAATTTCGGCCTTGATCGCCAGTTCCGCATCTGGAACCAGTTTGCCAAGATGCGCTTTCATATCTGCATACAAGGCCTGGGCTTCTGCATTCATGTCAACTCCTCTACAAGGAATACGGACAGACTTCGTTCGTTCTTGTTGACATAATCAAACGATATATCGAAGACCTTCGCCGAATGCGTCAGCGCGCCAACCGAAATATAATCCACACCGCTTTCGGCGATCCTGCGCACATTATGGATGTTGACATTTCCGGATGCTTCGAGTTTTGCCTGCCCGTTGGACATATGAACAGCCTTGGTCATCATTTCCACCGACATGTTATCGAGCAAGATTCGCTCCACCTGCAGCTTTAACGCGATTTCGACGTGTTCCAGCGTGCGCGCCTCGACCTCGATCTGCAAACCGTGTTGGGAGGCCCGCGCCCGGTGGACGGCTTCCTCCAGCGACCCGGCGAAATCGATGTGGTTATCCTTGATCAGGATCATGTCATACAGTCCGATGCGGTGGTTTTGCCCGCCGCCGCGCAAGACGGCCAACTTATCCACCCTGCGCAGGCCGGGAGCGGTTTTGCGCGTGTCGAGGATCACAGCTTTCGTCCCGGCCACCGCGTTCACGAAGCGGTGAGTCAGCGTGGCGATACCGGACATGCGTCCCAAAAAGTCGAGCGCCGTCCGCTCCGCGGTCAGCAGGCTGCGTGCGGAACCGAAGAGCGTTGCCAGCACCTGACGATTCTCCACGCAAGCGCCTTCTTCCACCTGGGCGGAGAATAGCACGGTAGGGTCAAAGGCCGCGTAAACAGCCTGGGCCACATCCAGCCCGGCGACGATCCCGCTTTCTTTGGCAATGATCTGACCGTGCATGGTTGCATCGGATGGGACAATGCTATTGCTGGTTGCGTCGCCGGAGCCAATATCGTCGTTGAGCGCTCGGCGAATGGCTTCATTTATCTGAGGGGAAAGGTGGTTTGTCAAAGAAACTCTCCGTTTCGTGTAAAAAAGACACTATCTAAATCCGTAAAATGAAGCGGAGAATTCTCCGCTTTGTGTATATTAGACACTATTTTACCGTCCCCAGCCCCCATTTGTCAAGAGCATATTGTTTTTACACTTTCACTCATGTATACTCTTTATAATAGACTTTATCATGGTTTGTTTTTACCCGAATATATGGCGGTTGGAATGCCCAATTTTGCAAGAAAAACCACCATATGTGGGGGCGATCATTAAACCGTGATAATGTCTAATATTTCTTACAGGAGAATAACATGAAGAAAAATCTAATACTCGCACTTTCTGTACTACTCTTTGCCGCCCTGGCTTGCAGTACAGCCGGTGTTACCGGTGGCGCTACCCAACAACCCGGCAACATCCTCTATCGGGATGATTTCTCTAATCCATCCAGCGGCTGGCCCAGCGCCACCGACAGCGACGGCATCACCGACTATGACAAAGGCTCCTATCGTATCCGGGTGGATACCGTTGGCGCCGGCAAAAATGGGATGGATCGATGGGTGCATCCGAACCAGGACTTGAAAGGCGATGTGCGCATTGAAGTGGATGCCACCAGAATCGCCGGCCCGGATGACAACGACATGGGCGTTCTCTGCCGCTATACAAAAAAGGACGATGCCTTCAATTTCTACTATTTTATAATTACCAGCGATGGCTACATCGGGATTGCCAAAATGAAAGACAGCAATCCCAAACTGATCTCCAGCGAAAAAATGACACAATCCGCCGCCGTCCAAAAAACAGGCGCCAACCACATCCGCGCAGACTGCATCGGCGACCAATTAACGCTGTACGTGAATGGCACCCAGGTGGCAACCGCCACAGATAGCGAATACACTGGCGGCGACATCGGTCTGATTGCGGGAACCTTCACCACCCCCGGTGTTGACATCCATTTCAACAATTTTGTCGTGACCAAGCCGTAACCCGTTACAACAAAACAGGCTTCGGATACCCCGAAGCCTGTTTTCCGTTTAATCGGTTTCCTCTCACTGGAGAAATTGTTTACGCCTGGGTCTGAACCGGAGCCTTGTCGGTTTTATTGGCAGCGATCAAGCCAAACCATACCGCCACAAAATAAGCCACATAGGCCATCAGGCTGCTCAACGATGGGCTGGGATCGTACCCAAACAAGGTCTTCAAAATTTGCCCGAGCAGCGAACTGTCACTCAAAATCGGGCTTAGATTCCAGACATGCTCAATCACACCAGGGATCCAGCCAACCTCGTTGAACTCATGCACGCTCAAGGAAACCAGTCCCGCAGCGAAAAGCACCAGCAAAACCCCGGTAACTTTGAAGAAACGCCGCAAATCCAGTTTGACGGCGGTGGCAAAGATGGCCCAGCCCAGCAACACCGCGGTGAAAAGCCCCAGCAGCGCCCCGACAATCGTCTGCGCCGCATTGGATGCAAACACCGACGCGGTCAGGAACAGGGCCAGCTCGATCCCTTCGCGGACAACGGCAATAAAGGCAAGCGCAAAAAGCCCGCGCTTGCCGGTGGTCATCACGGCCCGGCGCACACCGCTTTCCAGCTCGCCTTTGATATGGCGCGAATTAATCTGCATCCAGAAAATCATCCAGGTCAACACACCGGCTGCAAGGAAGAGCGTCACGCCTTCAAAAATTGGTTCGTATTTACCTCCCAGGCTTAATCCAAAGCCGGTTAGCAAGACCGCTGCGATCAGGCTGACTGTTGCGGCGCTCACGACACCGGCCCAGATCGCGAAGATTAATTCGGTGCGGCGCATCTGACGCAGCGCGCCCAGGACAATACCGATAATCAGTGCAGCTTCAATCCCTTCGCGCAGGGACAATAAATAACTTGGGAACATATTTTTTCCTTTTTACCAATAAGAATTCGGACACATTAAGTTAAGTATAACATCTCTGCCCGGTGTAATACGGGTGAAAGCATTTTGCCGGATTTACGCCTACAGTCTGCATCAAAAATTTGCGTATCATCTCAATATTTCGGGAGATTGTTGTTACAAGGTGATCTCGATACGGCGGCGGGATAGCACCGCCGCCTACTCAACCACCGGTTATTGAGATGATACAATTTTGCAATGCAATTGTTATGGCACTGGGACTTTTGCGTATTCTTTTTTTACAAAAGTGTTAGGAGGGCGCTCGCAGGATAGAGATACAATAAAACTACACGATGTAAGGAGTCTTAATGCGGCGATCGTTGAAGGATATTTTCATTGGCTTGGTCGTGTTTGTTATCATCTCGGTGGTTGTCATCTGGCTGGTCTATATTGGCCTGTTGATCCCTCCGCAGATTATTGACTGGTTGCATACCAGTCCCGATCCTCAGCAAGCCGTGATCGCCTTTGGCGCGCTGACCAGCGCCATTTTTCTGATCTTGCTGCGCGGCGGTGTTGCGATCCCATTCTTACAACGGTATCTTCCAGATACCGAACAATCGCGCAGATATGTTGCCGGGTTGCCTTTGTGGGTCATTGGCATCCTGATTGCCTTATCGCTGGTGGGACTGTTGCTCGTTCGCCCTGCCTGCCAGCCGCCGACCTCGGTTACCTTTGAAACATCTGACAACGGTGTTTTGCATCCTTTCGATACGCTGCTCGTAAAGCCGGGCGAAACAATCAGCATATTGGCCAAATCCGTTGAAGATGGCGTGCGTCTGGACTGTCAATGGCAGTATGGGGGCACTGCCTTCCCAACGCTCGGCACGCGCCAGGGATGCGACATCCAGGTGGCGTTTTCGCCAAAGCCCGGCGAAGGTTATCTGACCCTGCTGGCATCCAATAATTTTTGCACACAGAGTTCGCTCTTTTCGCTGCCTGTCAAAGTAGAACAACCTTGAGAGTTGGTACTTATGAATCATTATCGAGCCTGTTGCATATTTGCCCTGTTGGCCCTGGTTTTGACGGGTTGCGCCACGCAATCTGCATCTGCCAGTCAGGTGGGGATTTTACCCACCCAATGCACGTTGAATGTTGGTGAGCAAATTACGCTGGCCCTGGACGGTCATATTGCCGACAATGCCGTTGTTGTCTGGCAAGCGGACCGCGGCAGCGTTATTTCTACAGGGCAGGGCTTGAATGCGGTTTACACGGCCCCGCAAACCCCCGGGGACGCCAATATTTCGGCAATCATCAACTCGGGCACGCCCATTCCACAATCGCTGACCCGCACTTGCATTATCAACGGAATTGCGACCGGGTCGCCGATATTGCCGAGTACCACAGCCCCCACCGCCACTTCTGAAAAACCAACCGCCAGCGCCATCCCGTTCACCGGAAAAACCGTGATTATCAGCGAGGTGATGGCAAACCCATGCGGTGGGGATGAATTTCGAAAATGGAACGATTATGTTGAACTCTACAACTACGGCAGCCAGCCTGAGGATGTGGGCGGCTGGTGGCTGACTGTCAGCGGACCAGACAACAAATCCGACGAGCTTGTTGCCTGGAGCAGCCGTAATCCGAATGTGGTGCTCAACCAGCCCGTGACCATCGATACTACCATCATCCCTTCACATGGATTTGCGGTGGTGCTTTCGCCGATTTATACACATTCGCTCGACCCGTATCGAATGCCCTACAGCTTTCCCAAAGGAACAATCATCCTGACCATCGCCGACGGAGACCGCATCGGTCATCCTGTCTTCGGAATCATCGGACAGGGCGGCGGCCGTGACGCGGTGGTGCTTTATATCGGTGGGGCCAAATCCATTCGGGAAGTGGAATCAACCTACGGCACTCCGACCCTGAGCGGGTATCCGCAGGATATCCGCGATGACCGGGACGATAACGTGCCGCTCGATCTGCATACCTGTTCATCTGCCGAGCGGCTCAACCCGCTTGGGAAAGATACCTTCGAAAACTGGCATGAAGTGTTGAATGGCTCGCCCGGTGAAGCGCCGTACCCGTAGGGATAAAACTGCGACGCAATTGTTGTGCGCCGCAGTTTTGTTTCATGTATAATCGTTTGGTATGTCTCTCTTTAAAAA
>JBARBA010000285.1:0-8921 GCA_049792555.1 Anaerolineales bacterium | reverse complement strand
GGGGGGGGGGGGGGGGGGGGCGGGGGCGGGGGGGGGGGGGGCGGCGGGGGGTTGCGGTGGGGCCGGTCGGGCAGGCGCCCTGGTCGGTCCATGCGCCGGTGGTGCTGGTGGAGGGACGGTCGTTCTGGTTCCACCAATTGGCTTTGTAGTTGTGACCGGCGTCACTGGCGATCATGCCTGTTGTGTAGGCTGTGGCAGAATTCCAGGCGGTCCCGCAAACGCCGCCCGATCCGGTTGTGGGGGTGATGGTAGCGGTCGGGGGAATGGGAGTCTTGGTGGGGGTGTTGGTGGCCGCGCCGGGGGTATTGGTCTTGGTAAACGTAGCGGTTGGCCCGGAGGGAGTGTTGGTGCGGGTGATGGTTGGGGTGTTGGTTGGGGCGACTGTGCCGCAGCTTAATTGCGTGAACAGCGCCGGGACGTTGGGCGGTTCCCATCCGGTCTGGGAGGTGTGGGCCTGCAGGACTTTATAGCTGCAGCCGCCGTAGGTGACGGTGTCGTTGACTGCGTAGGCCACGCCGGGCGCCCAGGCTCCGCGGTCGGCGCGGGCGGGGGCTGCGCTGACGCTTGCTGTAAGCATCAGGCTGAATAAGACACAAAGTACCAGGGTGATGTAAATAAAACGCTTCATTTTATTTCTCCTTTTTAGTTTGTTTGATGGATGCTGGCTGCTTCTTCACAAATCTTTTTTATTCGTCATTGCCTCCTTTGATTGTGTAATAACAAAAATTAACGCTAAATTATATAATTCCGTCATGTTGTTGCCTCCCTATGGATAAGAGTGTACGACTTTGCCGGATCAATTGTCATACACTATATTGTCTAATTTCGGTTTGTCTCAAACTTTTATTGACACAACACAAGACTAATCAAAATTGTGCAAGTGTTATCGATCAGGGAAGCGCATCCAGGTAAGAGCGGGCGCTGTTGGAGAAATAATGAGTAGTTGCGTTTATTCAAAAAAATTGTGCCGTGGGAAATGGTTTTCCACGGCACAATTTACTGGTTGATGGAATTGATTTACTTGTTAGTATAGACTGCGGTAATCAGCGCGCCGCCGGTCGTATCGCCGCTGGCTTCCCAGACAAAGACCCCGCTAATGTTGCCGCTGGCTTTCATAGCGGCCATCTTAACGGCGATAGTGCCAGGCGTATCGTAGCTCCACCAGTTGTTGCCGCAGAAGGCGTACCCGGTGCCGCCGATTGTGCCAGTCTGTGGGCAAGTATTGACCAGCACTTTGTAGTCTTCGATGCCATCTCCGTAGGTTCCAACCGCCGGGCCGGTAGCTGACCCACCCGGAGCGCTTTGGGTGACGCCGGTCCAGCCGCGCCCGTAGAAGCCGATGCCGAAACTGAGTTTACTGGCAGGAATGCCTTTGCTGCGTAAGTAGGCAATCGTATCTTGCGTGTCCCAACCGGGGGCTGGGATGCCCGCATAGCTGTTCAAAGCGGAGTGAGGAGCAGTTGGGCCGGTGGTTGCCCAAGCGCCAAAGTAATCGTAGGTCATGACGTTGTACCAATCGACGTACTGCGCCGCGCCGCCGTAATCGGCGGCGTCGAGCTTGCCGCCGCTGCTGTTATCGGCAGTGATGGTGGCCGTAATTAGATAGTTGGAGCCGAAGCGCGTGCGTATGGCAGACATGAGAGTCTTGAAGGAACTGAAACCGCTGGTGTCACAGACCAAGCCGCAAGCATTCGGGTATTCCCATTCGATATCAATGCCGTCGAACACGGTGTTCCAGCGTGGGTCGTTGAGCAGGTTCCAACAGGAGTTGGCAAAAGCCGTTGGGTTGGCTGCTGCCTGGGTAAAGCCGCCGGACCAGGTCCAGCCGCCGAAAGACCAGAAGATTCTCAACCCGGGGTGGAGGGCTTTCAATTCTGCCAACTGGTGGATGACACCGGCATTGTTGGGGTCAGTATCAGCGCTGCCGTTCACGCTGGATCCTGCGTCATAAAGCTTCTGGTAATCGGCGTAAGCATCGCCGACCACGCATTGCCCACCGGTGGTATTGCCGAATGCCAGGACGATGTTGGTCAGTTTGGCAGCCGCGCCGCTGGTCTCAAGTTGCTTGGGTTGATAGTTGCGGGCGTAAATGTCCCAATCGGCATAGTACATACCGACGCGGCTGATTGCGCCGCCGGGGTTGGTGGTCGGAGTGCGGCTGGGCGTGACTGTTGATGTAAAGGTGCGCGTGATAGTGGGGGTATTGGTCTTTGTCGGGGAAGCCCCCGTTGTGGGGGTGCGGGTTCTTGTCCCCGTAGGGAGTGGGGTGTTCGTCGAAGACCCGCCGCAGCTTAACTGTTGGAACAGCGCCGGGACGTTTGGCGGCTCCCAACCGGTTTGGGATGTGTGCGCTTGCAGGATTTTGTAGGTGCAGTCCCCGTAGGTGACGGTATCGCTGACGGCGTAGGCAACGCCGACAGCCTACGCGCCGCGGTCGGCGCGCGCAGGCGCGGCGCTGACGGTTGTGGCAAAGATCAAGCTCAACAGAGCGCATATTATCAGGGTGATGTAGGCAAGACGAATCATTTTCTTTCTCCTTTGTGAACACGAATGAATATCAAGCCAAGGATACCATAGCCCCATCGTAACAAAATGCCTATTGTTGATAGACAGAAAAGGCGCTATACTATTTCTGACGCGCGGCGTCGCCCCATCATTCCCCAAAACCAATTCAAACTCAGGAGGTAAGACCGATGAACGCAAACCGTGTTAGCGCCACCCTTTCCCCGGCTGACCAGGGTGAAGTCCTGGCTGCCATTGCTACAATCCGCAAAAAACTGCCCTTTTTGATCGACCTGACGCCCGAAGAGCGCCGCGCCTTGCCCCGTATGGGCGACGGCGGCCGGGCCTTCGTCAGCAAGGCCGCGCAGGTGGCCGCCCAGAACCCCGACTTTTTGCCGCGCTCGTTCGATATTGACGAGATGCGTCACGATGCGGAACTCTTCGAGGCCTTGCAACCCATTGCGCTGGCCCTGACACAGTTGCGGGAATTACTCGACGATACGCTCATGGAGGTGGGCGGCGAAGCCTATTCTGCGGCGTTGGTGGTTTACCACTATGCCAAAAACAGCGGGGAGGGCCAAGCCCTGGACGCTGTGGCCGACGATCTCAGTCGCCGTTTTGCCCGCAAAGCATCATCCAGTGTTCCGGCGGCTCCGGCGGCTCCGACCTCCTCGTAGAAACAGACTTGAACGTTTAGCGATTTATGCAAGAAACCGTAAAAACGGAGTGTTCTGGTTCCAAGTCGGAACACTCCGTCTTTAAAACGGAATGACGATGTTCTGAAACGAAATGATTCGGTTCCAAACCCCATCATTCCGTCTTAAAGACGGAATGATGGGGTTCAGAAACGGAATCACCCGTTTGCAGAACGGAATGATGGGGTTCCAAGACGAAATGATGGGGTTCCAAGACGAAATGACCCGTTTGTAGAATAGGATGATGGGGTTCCAAAACGAAACAACCAACCTAGCGCCTGCCTTTCACGATTCGCCGCTTTGAATGGGCAGCAATACCGTAAAGGTGGAGCCGACGCCGGGTTCCGAAGAGGCCACGATCCTGCCGCCCAGGTGAGTGATAATGCCTTGCGAGATAGCCAGCCCCAAACCTGCGCCCTGGTGCGCGCGGTGAGCGTAATTGCTGCCGCGCCGGAAGGTCTCGAAAATATCGGGCAATTGCTCTTTAGGGATGCCGGAGCCTGTGTCGGTTATTTCGATGCACAAGGTTCCCTCCTCGCTGCGCGAAACCCTGAGCCTGACGCCGCCCCGATCGGTAAACTTGATGGCATTGTCGAGCAGGTTGACAAGCGCCTGTTGCAGCCGGTGAGGGTCGCAAGTGATTTGAACGGGTGTCTCGGGAGCGATGGACAACTCATAGAACAGTTTCTTTTCCTGCGCCAAAGCTTCCATCTGGTGATACGCCTTTTGGAGCAAGGCTCTCAGGTTGCAGGGCCGGTTCTTCATCCTCAGCATCCCGGCCTGGATTTGGGCCTGATCCATAATGTCGCCGACCAGGCGGGTCAGGCGGGTGACGTTCTCGTGGGCGCGCTCAAGGTATTGGCTGAATTGAACCGTATCGATTTTCCCTGCCTCGACCATCATGGTCAGCAGTTCGATGTAGTTCATGATGGAGCCGAGCGGCGTGCGCAATTCGTGCGAGACGATGGCCAGCAGGGCGTCGCGGGCGCGTTCGGTTTCGTGGCGGCGCGTCTCGTCGTGGAAGATCAACACGCTGCCTTCTTCGGGCACGGGCATGACCTTGATCGAGAAAACCGTCTGTTTCCATTGGAGAGTTTCTTCAAGCGGTCGGGAGTTGATTTCCCTGAGTTTGTCTTCGGGGATCATCGCCAGCAGCGCGCGGTTGGCGGCGACGTAGTTGCCTTGCAGGTCAAGCACCAGCACGCCGTCGGCGATGCCATTCAGCATGGCTTCCAGGTTGGCGGTCTGGCGGCGGTGGCTGCGGATGATGCGGTTGACCAGGTCGATTGCCAGCCAGTAGATGACCGCAATTGCGGCCAGGCTGCCCACTGCAATGAGGTTGAGCGGGTTATTGGCCCGCAAAAAGGCCAATTGAATCAATGCGGAGACAACAAGCGTACTCCAAAAGATAATATTGAGCTGTCTTAATCTCCTTTCGATGGGTGGGAGTGCTTGCATGGCGACCTTTCCTTCCTGATTTTGCGTTGTGAGCCATTCAGGCAGCAACCGAATGGCGGGGTTTTGCAACGTTCCTGCTTTCATCGAATAACCTTCTTAATTTGGTACTTGAGCGGGCTGGCATGGAAGAGGGGCGCAAAGCGAGTGGGGAGATGGGCGTCAGTCATACGTCAGGGTTTTCTTTCCAGGAGGTCGATCTGCCTTTCTGCGCGGGGCGCGTCTTGAAGCGCTTGGAATGCTTCAAGGGCGCTCAAAGCGTCGGCTTTCAAGTCTTCTGGAATGCCTTCCGGACTCAAGAAATAGGAAATAAGCTCTGCCAATTCTTCGACATCTGCCAGGGTATAAGGCAGCAAACGCGCGCCTTTGCTGTTGACAGCCAGCAAAACAGTTCTTTCTTTTTCGGCTTCGATTTCAAGTTCATCTTCGTTCATGTTCTTTTCCTTTCAGGTCGATAGTTTTTCAGGTGACAGTCACTTCGCAAGTGACTGTCACCTGAAGATGGGTGGGAGTGCTTGCATGGCGACCTTTCCTTCCTGGTTTTGCGTTTTGAGCCATTCAGGCAGCAACCGAATGGCAGGGTTTTGCAACGTTCCTGCTTTCATCGAATAACCTCCTTGAACCCGGACTAACTGGCCTAAAAACGCTTGCATTTTTTGCCTGCGTGTCCTATAATCTGGTTTGCAAGCGCCGACCTGCCCCCCTCAGGCCGGCGTTTGCATTTTAAGGGCCGGATTTTTGGATATTAACTTTGGCAAATTCATATCAGGCTTATGATTTTAGGGCGCTTGCCTGCAATTGCATAGCGCGTCGTTGCTCAATTCCTGCTCAATTTTTGCTCAATACGCAAAAATAGCGCCATTTTTGTCTCTACCCGCTCAATAAAAATGAGCAGTTCGGTTGCGTAGCATGTATAATCACGATATGTAATGATTGGCTACGATTGCCTACCCAACCAGGAGACTGCATGAGCGAGACGGCATCCCCCAAGCGAGCACTCATCTATTGGGATGAACAACATACTTTATCTTTGCTGTGCGAGCCTGAAGTCCTCCTCGGAGAGCAACCCTGGCGTTCCTGGATCGAACGGCAGGGCGGATTGGCTGCGGTTTACGACTCGTTGCTCAAAATCCCTTTATCTGAAAAGCAGCATAAAACTATCCAGGCCATTTTGAGCGAACCCGGCGCAAGTCTGCAAAGATATGCCCTGACGCTGCACGTCAGCGTTGCCACTTACGTGCGGTATCGCGCTTCGTTGGTGAAGACCCTGGCTGCCGTTCTTAATACGCGCTTGTGGGACCAGCAACCCGTTGCCGACGATAGGGGGGGAAAACCCGCCCGTTTCAACGAGCTTCCCTACCAAAATGTGCCCTTGATCGGGCGGGAACGGGAATTGGAAACCATTCGGCAAGTGCTCTTGCGCGATGAAGTCAAATTATTGACGATTACCGGGCCTGGGGGCATTGGCAAGACGCGCCTGGCTTTACAGGCGGCAACCGAATTGCTGGATAAGTTCGAAGACGGCGTTTTCTTTGCGCCGCTCGCCTCCATTACCGACCCCGATTTGGTGGCGGTTACGATCCTCCAGACATTGGGGTTTGTCACCGGTGAAAACCTGCAAGCGGCCGGAATGCTCCAGGGTTATCTCCAAGACAAGCATCTGTTGCTGCTGATCGACAACTTCGAACAGGTCACGGCGGCCGCGCCGCTGCTTGGGGAATTGTTGGAAGCCGCCCCCCGGCTCAAAATTTTGGTCACCAGCCAGGCCGTGTTGCACATCTATGACGAACACGAATTCAACGCGCCGCCCCTGGCCGTCCCCGATATCGATCATTTACCGGCGTTGGACGTTGTGGCGCAATCCCCGGCTGTGGCCTTGTTCGTCAACCGGGCCGAAGCCGTGCGGGCCGATTTTGCGCTGACCCCCGAAAACGTGCGCTTTGTGGTGGAGATTTGCGCCCAGTTGGACGGCATCCCCCTGGCCCTGGAATTGGCGGCGGCCCGCATCAAATCATTTGCCCCCCAGGCGCTGCTGCGCGAACTCAGCCATCGCCTGAACCTGCTGGCGCAGAAGAGTCCGGATCGCGCCCTCCGCCATCAAACGCTGCGCAACGCCGTAGACTGGAGCTACCAACTGCTTGCGCCCGACGAACGCGCCTTGTTTGCGCAATTGGGCGTCTTTGTGGGCGGCTGCACTCTGAACGCCGTGGAAGCCGTATGCGCAGTCGGCGGCGACAGGGCCGACGTGTCCCTGCTGGAAGAACTTGCCTCCCTGGTCGATAAAAGCATGTTGCAACATGAATTCAGGTCGAACGGCGAAATGCGCTTTATGCTGCCCGAAACCCTGCGCGAATTTGCCCTGGAACGCCTGGGCGCAGACGGGCTGTTGGATGCGGCCCGCCGCAGGCACTTGGCTTTCTACCTGGCATTTGTCGAAACGCTGGAGCCGGGTACCAAAAACCCGAACCTGCCGGCCTGGATGAAGGACCTGGAAGAGGAACACGACAACCTGCGCGCCGCCCTCCAATGGGCGCTCGAAAACAACGAGGTCGAATCGGCGCTCAGGATCGCCGGGTCGATCTGGCGCTTCTGGCAAATCCACGGCCACGTGGAAGAGGGCGCGAAGTCGATGAGCGCCATCCTGGGGCGCGCCGAAAAGCGCGAGTCGCCGGCGCGCGCCAAGGCTTTGTGGGGGGCCGGTTGGCTGGGGATGGTCATGGGCACCCTGGCCCAATCGCGCGAATATTTCGAAGAAGGCGCGGCCATCTCGCGCGCGCTGCAAGACGACCACTACCTGGGCCTGTCGCTGCACGGGCTGGGCGCGGTGGCGCGCGCCCAGGGTGATTTCGACGGTTCGTCGGTGGCTTTCAAGGAAAGCCTGCCGCTCTTCCAAAGTCTGCAAGACACCGAAAACGTGGCCTGGACCTTCGAGCATCTGGGGGTGACCGCCATCGAACGCGGCGATTTTGTCCAGGCGGGCGGGTATCTCACGCAGGGCTTGGCCCTGTTCCGCGAATTGGACCAACGCTGGCCGTGCGCCGAGGCTTTGACCTTTTTGGGGCATGCTGCCTTACGACAGGGCAACTGCGTTTTGGCGCAGAAGCGCTACGAAGACGCCTTGTCCATCTATGATGAACTCGAAGATCGGCTCAACATCGCCATCACCAACTCGTACATTGGCGCAACCCTGTTTGGACAGGGCGAATACAAAAAAGCGGTTTCCCTGTACAAGGAAAGCCTGCTTTTATCGCACGGATTGAAGGATCATTGGGGTTTTGCATGGGGTCTGGAGCGGCTGGCCGAGGCCGCCGAAAAGCTCGGCCAGCCGGAGCAATCCGCGCGCCTGTGGGGCGCAGCCGACGCCTTGCGACGCACCAGCGGTATCTTGTGGCACCTCGGCTTCCACAGCTACTACACCGAGCGGCGCTTCGCCGCCCTGCGGGCCACCCTGGGCCAGGCGCGCTGGGAAGAACTCTGGCTCGACGGGCAGGGGCTGCCTGCGGAGAAGGTGGTGGCGATTGCTTTGGGGGTTTGAGCTTTTGGGTTGCCCAAAGTCAGCCTGCAAGCGGCGTTAGCCCCGTTTTTGCTTACCAGATTCTTGAATTGATTACGCTGCTACAGCAATATATTCTGCCAGTGTGACACTTTCGGGAATAAGCATTTTATCTTCAATCATCCCCTGTATGTGCATTTCTAAAGCTGCGTGCATATTAAGCTCTGTTTCTTTGCGTGTCTTGCCGGTGGCAACACAGCCGGGTAAATCAGGGCAATATGCCGAGTAATTGTTTTTTGTCTTTTCGATAACGATAAGAAAGCGATACATGGTCACCTCTCGCTGTTTTTAGGATTCGTAAGTTGGGCTTGTTTCAAAATGCTACTGAATGTGCCGGGCGCTAAATCGTGACTCGGATGTCCTGCGACCGTCACCCGGCCAAGTTTTGTGGGGTGTTTATATTGCCTATGACTACCTTTTGTCACGACCAGATACCAACCGTCGGCTTCAATGAGTTTGATTGCGTCACGAACTTTCATAATTAGATTTTAGCACAATTAACCATCAATAAGTTTGCAAGGAATCTTTTCCACAAACGAGGAGAACGGTTTGCGTTATTGCCGCGACCTTGTTCGGCAGGGGCAATTACGAAAAAGCGGTTTCCCTGTACAAGGAAAACCTGCTTTTATCCTACGAGTTGAAAGACCATTGGGGATTTGCCTGGGGCATGGAGCGCCTGGCCGAAGCCGCCGAAAAGCTCGGCCAACCGGAGCAAT
>JBARBA010000284.1:0-7687 GCA_049792555.1 Anaerolineales bacterium | reverse complement strand
GCCTTGCACTGACCGGCAGGTCTCTGAACGGGAGCGACGGGTGCTTGTCTCCGGGTATGTCATTTCAATATGCTACACCCTACGGGCATTGCATGATTATATCCGGCGGTCAGGAGATGTCAAGACGGCTGGCTGCTTATAACCGCGTTGACTTGGATTGGAATGTTGGGCCAAGGCTCGCGGCGAGTGAATTCATCTCATCCGCAATCAAATCGCCCACATTTATATCCGGATCGCTGCAAACCTTTTCCCAGATTTGCAGCAACGTTTTCCCCAGCCTGTCTTCGATCACCGCCCATAGGCGCAGGGAAGGAGCAGACCTTCCCTTTTTGATCGCTTCGGTAAAAATTTGATACATCACGCTACTCGAAAAAACATTGCTGCCAAGCGCATCGAGTCTGGCCGGGCTGACAATGCTTTTGGGGTATCCAAGCAAATTCTCCTTGCTGGTCAAGAAACGAATCAACTTCAACGAATTACTTACCTTGATGCTGTGCTTCCAAATCACCAGGTGGGTTCCGCCTACAATGGGAACACCCGGCGGCAGGGCAACCCCCAGATTTTCCTTTATCATCGGAGAACCTATCTGTTCTATGGCGTCAGGGAACCAGGTGCCGGCATATGTTACGGCCGCTTTCCCCTCACAAAACAATCGATCGCTGGATGTAATATCCAGCTTGCGGGCCGCGGGGGCCAGGTAACGCCCCAGGCGGAAATAATCGCAAAAACCCCGTTGAGCCTTCGGGGAATTGAAGATAACTGCGTTGCCTCTGTGGTTGATGTAATCTCCGCCCGCTCCCCAAACCCAGCAAGCCGTAAATGTTGCGAGCGCTTGCGGCGAGGCCGTGGCAAGGGCCAGGGGCATCTCAACACCGCTGGCCTGTAGCGCCTGCAAGGTCTGTTCCATATGGGCCGGTGTCAGGAAAGCATCAGCTTCTTTGATTCCGGCTTTTGCAAAAAGGTCCCGCCTGTAAAAAATAACCCGTGAATCGGTTCGCCAGGGAATGGCCCAAAGCTGGTTTTCTGAATCCCGCCCTGCTTCCAACACTGACTTCACAAACGCATTGTCCCCGCCAAAAGACAAGACCTCACCTGCCGTAAAAGGACGCAAAGAATCCATGCCCTTGAGGGTCTCGATATAAGTCGAGCCAACCTCGCCGACGTCTGCGCCTTGCTGATAAAGAACAACCTTGATAATGTCTGCCCACATCATTTCCGGCGCAGGGATCGCGAGGGATATCTTTATATTCGGGTTAATAGCCTGGAAGGCTGCCAATGAACGATTCAGGTCGGCTGCGCCTTCTTCCGTTCTTGACCATGCCAGGAATTCGATCTCTTCGGCCATGAAAACCTCAATAAAGAAACTACGCGGGTGACAATTGTACTATAAGCAAGTCAGTCCTATGATGAATATGGTGTTCTCAAACTCGTAAGCTTGCCGCACCTTCAGCATGGATAGCCTATTATCTTTGAAATGTTGGGGGAGGATGCCTGGCAAGAGCAAAGAGCAAAAGCGCTGCAAAAGATGGTAAATTTAGGCTTTGACGACCGAAGCGACGATCATGAACATATCCCAGGTGAATATCATTATGACTTTTTCCCCATCCAAAATGTTGCTTGTGAGTAACCGCCAGGACTGCGTGAGTAAAATACCGTGAAATACCTTTCCATCATGCTGATCCTGGCCGTGTTTATTGGGGGTTGCGCACCTGTTCCTGTGAATGACTTGCCGACTTCCGCGCCGGTTGAACAGACTCTAACGCCAACCCCAACGAATATCCCCAACCCGTCTCCTGCGCCAACTTTCACCGCCATGCTTACGCCAACGGCTGATGTTCACCCCGACGTTTTTACAACGCAACAACAGGAGCGGCTTCACCAGGCTGCGTTGAAGTACCTGGCTGCGAGCGACGGCGACGCGGTGCGCGTCGCCCAATCGCTTGGATTTGTGCAGGGCGCCGACGTTTCCAATATGTGCGGGCCGCTGGCGATCAAGATTTTAAAGGATGCCGGTTTTGTTCCCGCCGATACGGATTTGAAAGACTTCTGGCTGCTCAACCCGCGCCAGAAAGAGCAGCGCGCTGTGCTCGAAAGGGTTTTCCCGGCCCCGCAGTACGCCGATTACCGCTTCGAGCAGCCGATCGATACCTTTGATTTCCATGCGTTTCCACTAAAGGCGGGGGATTTTGTGTATCTCTATGCCGGCCCGGACGGCTCGTTTGAGCATATGCTGACCGTCACGCGCGTGGACGATGACGGGCGGGCTTATTCGGTCACAAACTATGTCACAGCGCACGTCTACTTCTCTTTATTCGCCATCCAGGAGCTTCTGTTATACGATCCAACCCGGCCAAAGACCGGCAAATTTTATGAGTGGACCGATAAAAAGAATTATGCGCTGGGCATCACCGGCCTGGGCGGTTTCGAAGTCTGGCGGCGATTGGTTCCGCTGCCGTAAAGACTTTTTAGCGGTCAGGGCTTTGGCTGCCCATAAACTCTTCCATCGTGGCGTGGCCGGGCTGGCTGATGCCTTCGCGCTTGAAGATTTTCCAGAACGTGAGAAACAGGATTTTGATATCCAGCCAGAAAGACCGGTGATCCACGTACCACACGTCCAGCTTGAATTTCTCTTCCCAGGTCAGGGCATTGCGTCCGTTAACCTGCGCCCAACCGGTAAGGCCGGGCAGCGCGTCGTGGCGGCGGGCCTGTTCGGGCGAGTAGCGCGCCAGGTACTGCGTCAGCAGCGGGCGCGGGCCGACGAAGCTCATCTCGCCGTGCAGGATGTTGAAAAGCTCCGGGAGTTCGTCCAGGCTGCTGGAACGCAGGAAGCGGCCCAGGGGAGTCAGACGCGCAGAATCCGGCAGCAGGTTGCCGTCTTCGTCGCGGGCAGAGGTCATCGTACGGAATTTGTAGATAAAAAACAGACGGCCCTTGTACCCCGGTCGCTGCTGACGGAACAAGACCGGCGCGCCGTGGAACACACCTACCAGCGCGGCAATAATCAGCAGGATGGGCGAAAGAAGCAGCAGGCCAAGCGCGGCTGCCAACAGGTCAAAAAGTCTCTTGCCAAACGGAACTGGATTCACGCGGCAGATTCTATCAGAGTTGTTTATAGAATACATTACCCTTTCCACATTAAGAAAAAAGCGCAAATTGTGGCCGCGAAGGGTATAATTTGTTTGGGAGCACTCTACTTATGAATGAACGTATCCTTATCATTGAAGACGATCAAGCCATTTTGAAACTGTTGCAGCGCGGCTTTGCATACGAAGGCTATACGGTGGACGTGGCAACCGATGGCCGCGCCGGATTGAATCTGGCGCGTGACCGCAGCCCCGACCTGGTGGTGTTGGACTGGATGCTGCCCGGCATGGACGGCCTCGAAGTCTGTCACCGGCTGCGCACCGGTGGAGCCATGCCGATCTTGATGCTGACCGCCAAAGACACCATCCAGGACCGTGTGCAAGGGCTGGACGCCGGGGCCGACGATTACATGGTCAAACCGTTTAATCTGGATGAACTGCTGGCGCGCATCCGCGCCCTTTTGCGACGCACACAGCCGGAGCGCATTCCCGTTCTGAAGTTTGCCGACCTGACGCTGGATACCGGTTCGCGGGAAGCAACGCGCGGCAACAAGCTTATCCAGTTGACGGCCAAAGAATATGAGCTTCTCGAACTGTTTATGCGCCATCCGCGCCAGGTGCTGACCCGTGAAGTGATTTTCGACCGCGTTTGGGGCTATGACTTTGGCGGCGAAAGCAACGTGCTCGAAGTGTATATCCGTTACCTGCGCCAGAAACTTGAAGTCGAGGAAAGCCTGCCGCGCTTGATCCATACCGTGCGCGGCGTGGGGTACGTCATGCGCGAAATGCCGTAGGTTGATAGATTGATTAAATGAGTGCGCACTACGCGATACAGGCTATTTCGTATTCCGTAGTGCGTATTTTTTGCCCGACCAATACCCTGCGCACAGGGGGCCTTCGGCTCCGGGCACAATGTCGTAAATCACCAAATCGCAAATCGTAAATCACATCATGTCCCTTCGTATTCGCCTGACGCTTTTATATGCAACCCTGCTGGGCGGCATTCTGTTGCTGTTCGGCGTGCTCGTCTACGTGCTGGTCAGCGCGTTGCTGCTCGACCAGGTGGACAACACCCTCAAGCAGACAACCATCGACATTATCAATACTGCAAAAATCGACCCGATTGGCAGCATGGGTATCGTCCAACTGCCCGGCGTGGAACTGACTTCAAGCGTTTACTCCCAGCTTTGGGGGCGCGACGGGCAGCTCAAGATGTCATCCCCCGCCATACTCAAGTTGGGTCTGCCGCCTGGTTCAGATATGCAAGCCCCCTCCCCCGCTTTGCGCGATGCCACCATCCAAAATGTCCATCTGCGCGTGCTGATGGTTCCGCTTGTGATGGGCAGCCGTCCCGCCGGGGTCTTGCAGGCGGCCATCAGCCTCACGCTGGTGGATGCCATCCGCAGCACATTGCTGTATGTTTTGCTGGCTTTGACCATCCTGTCGATCCTCCTGGCAGCGCTGGCTTCCTGGGTCAGCATCGGTCAGGCGCTCGCGCCGCTGCACACCGTCACCCAAACCGCCGGGCAGATCACAAGCGCCGGCGACCTCTCACGGCGCATCCCCTACAATGGCCCGGCCGGCGATGAGATCGGCCTGCTGATCCGCGCTTTTAACCATACGCTTGAGCGGCTGGAGAATCTATTCACCTCCCAGCAGCGTTTCCTGGCCGACGTTTCGCATGAACTGCGCACGCCGCTAACGGTCATCAAGGGCAATGCCGATCTGATCCGTAAATTTGGCGCAGATCACGAATCGCTGGACTCGATCAAGGATGAAGCCGACCGGTTGACCCGTCTCGTCGGCGATTTGCTGCTGCTGGCCCAGGCGGAATCGGGCAAACTGCCCCTGAACCTGCGTCCCGTTGAACTGGACCTGCTCCTGACGGATATTTTCCAGGAAATGCACGTGCTGGCCGGGGAAAAGGTCAAACTCAAATTGACCGAAATCGATCAGGTGCTCGTCTACGGCGACCCGGACAGGTTGAAACAGGTGTTTATTAATCTGATCTCGAACGCCATTCACTACACCCCGCCAGGCGGCAATGTCTATCTTACGCTTTCAAAAAGCGAGGATAAGGCCAAAGTGATTGTGCGCGATACCGGTCCGGGGATTCCAACCGAGGATTTGCCGCACGTCTTCGACCGTTTTTACCGCGGCGAAAAATCGCGCACCCGCTCGAAGAGCGGCGGATTCGGCCTGGGGCTTTCGATTGCTTACTGGATTGTCGACACACACAGGGGACGGATTGAAGTCGATTCGCAGGAAGGACAGGGGACGACTTTCTGCGTTTATCTGCCGCTGTTAGAACATAAACCGTAACCAAAAGGTGATAGTCGCCTTAACTTTATTATGGCTTGATGCCCAGGCGCTGGCTGGCGCGGATGCACAAGCTGTTGCCTGTTGCCAGTTTCCATTCGTCCAGGCGGGCAGAGTGATCGGCGTTTTGGGCGGCGTCATTGTACATCGCGCCCCAGTAGACGTAACGCTGGGTCTCCGCAGGCCAGGTAGATTCGGCCCGTCCGATGACGGCGATGCCGCCGTTGTACCCGGCCAACGCCAGGCGCGCGTCGCCGTTGGCGCGTTCGAGAGAACGGCGCAGGTAATCCAGTCCACGGCGGGCGTTGGTATCGGGGTCGTAGCCGTTTTCGGAAGCGAGGAAATGAAAAGGCATGACCTGGAACAGGCCCATCGCCCCGGAAGAGGAGCGCGCATCTGGATTGCCGCAGGATTCGATCTGCATCACGGTGGCGGCCAGGTTGACGTCCACGCCGTTTTCGGCGGCCCAACGTTGCAGGCTGGCGGCCCAGAATTGGATTTCAGGCGTGAACAAGGTCGAGAGCGTCCCGCTGCTGCCCGCAACGGGAGGCGTTTTTGGGAGAGAACCATCCGGGGCGTTGGTAAACCCGGCAACGAAGACTGCCAGCAAGGCGCTGACGCATAGCGCGGCGAACGGCGGTATCAAAAAACCAGACAGACAGCCGTTGTTGTTAGCTGTCTGTCCTCTGGTTCTGTTTTTTTTTGTTGGTTCAGAGCGTGGAGGGTGCATAGGATTCCGTCATTTACAGGTACGCTCAAGCGCAAGTATTTTCCGGTTTTGGCTGCACCGGTTGTGTCGATCGTTTTCAGCCGCGTTCGTCAAGGTAGTTTTCCGCAGGACGGGAACTACTCATCAGGTTGTGGTAGGTCGGTTCGGCGGTGGTGCGGACGTAGGGACTCTCAGGGCGCTGCACCGGCTTGGGCTGCGGCGCGCGAAAGCTGGAGGCCGGGGCAATGATCGGGCGCGCGGGATTCGTCAAAGTGGTATTGACAGCGGGGCGCACGGGGCGGTTTGCCGCAAGGTTATTGGAGCGGTCGTTGCGCGCGGGAGTCTGCTGCTGTTGCTGGGAATAGGTCCGGCGCGGCGCTCCGGCAAACATGCGCTCCCCGGCGATGGAGAAAGTGCCGATGATCAAAACCCGAATGACCCAGACCATGATCGCCACGAAGACCGGCACAACGCTTTGAATGGTGGCGTTGCTGAGCACGGCGCTGCCCTGGCTGACGTGGTTGGCAATGGCAACCGAGACGCCCCACCAGGTGAGGGTGGCGTTCATTGCGGCGGCCAGGATCCATGCGCCGAACAGGTACCAGACTTCGGCGGGTTCGTCGCGGCCCTGTTCGGGGGTGAAGAGACGCGCGATCCCGGCAAAGTCGATGCCGCAGAAGGCGATGGACAGGATGGTGGCCCAGCCAATGCCCGCGAAGCTCAGGTTGCCGAGCACGTCCTTGAGGGCAAATTCGGTGGTGCTGTAGTTGAAGATTTCAAACGCCAGCAACGCACCGATGATCATGAAGCCAAAGGCTCTGCTGCGTTGGGAGATGATGCTGCTCCACAGTCTCCCGGCATTCATTCCGAGCGTTCTACCGCGCATTGTGTTATTCATGGGAACCTCCAGACCTGAACCACTAGAACTCATGTTCTAATTGGGCCAATTATAGAACATAAATTCTACTTGTCAAGAGGCAATCAGTAGCGGATTTGGAAACGGACAAGCAGATGGCAGCGGATTTTTTTCAACGGACTCTGTAACGGACGTGTGCCCGATAGGTATTCACGGATGGGAACGGATTTCCACAACGGATTTTGTAACGGATTCACCCCCTGGCGGGGGCAGACGGATTGGAACGGATTAGGGTTCGACGCATAAAAATTGCCCGGTTTTGGCCGGGCAATTAAGGCGGGTAGGAGTAGGGGTTGACGGTCAGCGTGGACGGGGCGTTTGCGGCCTCGCAGCGGGGAACGACAGGGGCGCCCGCTTGGATATTCAGCGTTTCTCCGCCTGGCAGCGCCAGGTGGATGGCCGGGCCGGTTTTGGGCGCTGCCCCACAATGGTTGCGCCAGGCCAGGATCAGGATGACGCTTTCGCCGGGGGCAATGGTCAAAACTGCCGGGGCGGGCGGGGTTTGAAGCGGCTCGGCCTGCGTCACTTTGACGTCCAGCGGCTGGTCGGCGTCAAGCAGCGTCACCTGCGGAGGGTTCTGGAGGCTGCATGGCCGCTTGGAGGCATTGATGAGCGTCACGCCCAAGATGACGGCCCCCGCATCTTCGTGGGCGCTGGAGC
>JBARBA010000283.1:0-1682 GCA_049792555.1 Anaerolineales bacterium | reverse complement strand
TCCCAGTAAGCGGCAAAGCCGCGGAAATGATCGACGCGTAGCAAGTCGGCTTGCTGGAACGCATGCCGCATACGCGCTATCCACCATGCATAGCCGGTATCTCTGTGGACATCCCAACGGTAGAGCGGATTCCCCCACAGTTGCCCGGTCTCGCTGAAGTAATCGGGCGGCACACCGGCAACGACTGAAGGGAGCCCCTTTTCATCAAGATCGAATAGTTCCTGATGCGACCACACATCTGCACTTTGATAGGCAACAAATATTGGCACGTCGCCAATGATACGTACTCCACGATCATTGGCATAACACTTCAATTTTGACCATTGGCGCGCAAAGCACCATTGACAGAATTTCCAGAAAACGACCTCGTCGGCACACGTCTTTCCTATACGGCGCAGCGCCTGCGGATTCCTGTTTGCAAGTTCCTTTGGCCATTGATTCCATACACGCCGGTTTTCGCGCTCCGCAATCGTCATGAATAGTGCATAGTCTTCGAGCCATTCGCCTTCAGTCGCGCAGAACTCGTCATACGCCCTGTACATGTTATTGTGGCGACGTGAAAAAAGACTGATGGTGGGGCGCCTCGCAAAAAAAGTTCTGGCTGCCCGGCGCAGTCGCTCCATCCGAAACGGATGCGAGAGGGAGAAGTCTACACGGTCAGCGCGGAATTCAGGATGGGGGGTCAGATCCCCATTTTTGAGCCAACCCTGGCTGGCCAATTCAGCGAGATCAATCAGCAGGATGTTGCCTGCAAAAGCTGAGCTGCTCATGTACGGGGAGTTTCCAGGACCGATTTCGCCCAAAGGCAGGACTTGCCAATAGGTCTGTCCGGCGCTTGCCAGCCAGTCGACAAACTTGTATGCGTCTGCGCCAAAGTCGCCCGCACCCAATGCGCCGGGGAGAGATGTCGGGTGCAACAATATGCCGCTTGCGCGATCCGTTAACATCAGGAACCGCGCCGCATCGTGCCGCCCGATTCGGCAGCACCGCCGCCTTGGCTGATCGGATAGCTCAGATTCGCGGGAACGGGCAACTTCAACAAACGGTAAAGCTGCATCAGATTGTGGCGGTACAGACGATCAAAACTTTCCACTGCGTGGGAAGGGTTGTAGTCGCCAAACCACCAGAACCAGTCCGAGCTTTCGCATGAGGACAGCTGCTTTTCGGCAGCTTTGATCTCTGTCTCGCTCAGGCGTCCTCCCGCCATGACCATGTCATAGTTCTGTTTTGCCATGCACAGCAAATCCCAGGCATGATTTTTGTCCGGCGAACCTATCCAGGTGGAGAAAGTCCCGTATACCCAGCTACCGGCAACCAGGCCCGGAAGTGTCCCATCCTTGGCGTAACCTTGCCCGGTGTTGGTGTCACGGCTATCCAGATAAGCGCTGAATGTCGTCGTGCGAATCTCCGGGTGCGCCTCAAGCGTGGTATATAAATCGTTCAAGAAATGATAGCCATTATAGGGATAATATTCCCAAGCGTTTTCACCATCCAGAATAACGCTGGTCAATGGTGTTTCGCCCCCGGTTGGTTGCTGCGCAATCGCATTGAGTTGCTCGACAAAGTGCAGTGCCGCATCTTTGCCATTCCAGTTGGAATATTCAAAACCGATCACATCCGACAGGTGGTCATCGCGAAAGAAACAAGTTACGCTACTCGCCGCCCCTTGCAGGTGATAAGGG
>JBARBA010000282.1:0-8948 GCA_049792555.1 Anaerolineales bacterium | reverse complement strand
AAACAAATTGCTCAAAATCGCCTGCGCGGTGGTCCGCTCTCAAAAACCTTTCACTCCCAACTATGTTTCTGTCAACCCACTGGTTCTAAAAAGTGCTTGACAAAGTCATAGTATTCGCAATGACAGGGCTGAAACAAGAGGATAGTCCAATGCATGAATACGGCGTCACTGAAGCAATCATCAAGCGCTTGCTCCAACAGCTTCAGCGCGAGAAAGTCTCCAAAGTGGTCAGTGTGCGTTTCAAGCGCAGCAGCGCTTTCTCTGAAGAAGTGTTGCGTCAGACCTTCACTATATTAAGCGACGGCACACCCCTGGCGGGCGCGGAACTGATCGTCGACGTTGCCGTCCTGCGCGTCGCCTGCGCTTGCGGCCTGGAAAGCCAGGTTGACAGCGAGTATCTTGTGGGGCACACGTTCATTTGCCCAAGCTGCGGCGCGGTCAGGGAAATCGCCGAAGCGCACGACCTGGAACTGATCGAAGTGATCGCTGAGGCGGAGGATCGCCCGGATGGAACCCAGGCTTGAGCGACGACGGCTCCTGGTCCAGGGAGCCGTGCAGGGCGTGGGGTTTCGCCCTTTTATCTACCGTCTCGCAAACGAAATCGGCATCCTGGGCTGGGTCAGTAACTCGGCCCAGGGTGTTTTGATCGAGGCCGAAGCGCCGCGCGCCCAATTGGATGCGTTCCAGGCTCAGATCGAAGTCCAAAAGCCGCCGCACAGTTCCATCCAGCGCATCGTGGTTGAGTCGATCCCGGTGGCGGGTGGAGTCGCTTTTGAGATACGCCAGAGTGACGTTTTGGGGGATCGTTCGACCATCATTCTTCCAGATTTTGGCACCTGCCCGGATTGCCTGTGCGAAATATTCGACCCGGCGGACCGGCGCTATCGTTACCCCTTCACCAACTGCACCCACTGCGGGCCGCGTTACAGCATCATCGAGCGTTTACCCTATGACCGCCCGAATACGACCATGCGCGCTTTCGTCATGTGCGAACGCTGCCGCGCCGAATACGAAAACCCGCTCGACCGGCGCTTCCACGCCCAGCCGAACGCCTGCCCGGACTGCGGCCCGCAACTCAGCCTGTGGGATTCGACCGGTAAAGAAATCGCTGCCCGCGACCAGGCTTTGCTTGCTGCTGTCGCATTGCTCTCCGACGGCGCGATTGTGGCCTTGAAGGGAATCGGCGGCTTTCAACTGCTGGTGGATGCCCGTAACCCCGGCGCGGTGCGGCGGCTGCGCGAACGCAAACAACGCCCCGACAAACCTTTGGCGATCATGGTTCCGACGCTTAAGCAGGCGAAGGCCGTTTGCGAAGTCTCCGCGTTGGAACAAGAGCTGTTGATTTCATCTGAGTCGCCGATTGTGTTGCTGCGACGCCTCGACCACGCCTCGCTGTGCGCCGAAATTGCGCCGAATAATCCCAACCTGGGCGTGATGCTGCCCTATACGCCCCTGCATCATTTGCTGATGGCCGAATTGGGATTTCCCGTCGTGGCGACCAGCGGAAACTTATCCGGCGAGCCGATCTGCACCGACGAAAACGAGGCGCTCGTGCGCTTGAAGGGCATCGCGGATGTTTTCCTGGTCCACAACCGGCCCGTCGCCCGCCCGGTGGACGATTCGGTGACGCGCATCGTCGCGGGCGCGGAATGTATTCTGCGCCGCGCGCGCGGGTACGCGCCGCTGCCGGTTGAACTGTCCGAGTCGCTGCCGCTGATTGTCGCCGCCGGGGCGCACCTTAAAAACACCGTTGCGGTGAGCGTGGGCCAACAGGTTTTTGTGAGCCAGCACATCGGCGACCTGGAAGCGCCCGAGGCGATCACGGCCTTCCAGCGCGCCTTAAAGGATTTGCAAGGGCTATATGATCGGCCGCCGGAGATGATCGCCTGCGACCTGCATCCCGATTACCGCTCCACGCAGTTGGCGCAGGAATTGGCGCAGCAGTTCCAGAAACCGCTCCTGCGGGTGCAGCACCATTACGCCCACATCCTGGCCTGCATGGCCGAGCATCGACTCAGCGCGCCCGTGCTGGGTGTGGCCTGGGACGGGACCGGTTACGGCACGGACGCTACGATCTGGGGCGGCGAGTTTTTGCGGGTGGGCGAAGATTCATTCGAGCGCTACGCCCACTTGCGCATGTTCCGGCTGCCGGGCGGCGAACAGGCCATCCGCGAACCGCGCCGCATCGCGCTCGGCCTGCTCTTCGAACTCTACGGTGAGAATTTGCCTGACCTGCCGCAACTGGGTTTTTCGCCTTCCGAGTTGCGCATCATTACCGGGGCGCTTGTCCGGGGCATCAATGCGCCCTTGACTTCGAGCATGGGCCGTTTGTTCGACGGCGTCAGCGCGTTGATTGGGCTGCGCCAGCGCGTCAGTTTCGAGGGGCAGGCGGCCATGGAACTGGAATTTGCCTGCGAGGGCGTAAACACCGACCGATATTATCCAATCGATATCCTGCCCGTCGCTGTTGAGAGAATGCTCAAAACAAATATTATCGATTGGCGTCCGATGGTCGAAGGTGTTCTTGCCGATTTGGCCGCAGGTGTGAGCGCCGGGGAGATTGCGGCAACGTTTCATAATTCGTTGCTTGAAATCATCGTCAGGCTTGCCGCGCAAGCCCAGGTCGAACAGGTGGTCTTGAGCGGGGGATGCTTCCAGAATAAACGCCTGCTCGAAGGCAGCATCGATCGTTTACAGAAAGCCGGGTTTCAGCCCTTCTGGGGCCAGAAAATCCCGGCGAATGATGGCGGGATTGCTTTGGGGCAGATCGTTGCGGCGTGGAGGGAGAGCCGGAAACGGGGCGGGTGAGAAGGGGATGGGCTGTTTCAGGGCGCGACTTTCTTTACTCTTTGCGCGCTCTGAGATGAAAATATTTGGGCCGCATCATGCAAGTCTTGCGCCATTTCGTGCTATAATTTTCTTAACGTAATCTGTAAATGCTCACCCGCCAAGAAATAGAACGCGGATTCGGCGGATTAAGCTGATTTTCGCGGATAAAACTTAAAAGAATCCGTGCGAATCCGTAAAATCAGCGTCATCCGCGTTCTATTTGAGCCATAACAGGCAAAAGCCTGAGCAGTTACCGTACTCTACACAAGGGGGCGAAAACGCCCCGGTGGTAAACGCATCAGACGGTATTTGGAAAGGAGGAAAGCCGCCAAATCGATGATCGAATTCCCAACCCAACCCCAAAAATGCGCGGAAAGATGTTCGCGCCGTTGTCTTATTCGATCCTTGTAAAGGATCGTCCCGCGCCGTCCATGCCGGAAACGCCCGGCAGGCAATTCCACCAGGCCGGTAGGCTGCCGGAAATGCCAGGTAGGCTGTTGCGGATGCCAGGTAGGCTGCCAGAAACGCCCGGTAGGCTGCTGGGGATGCCCGATAAGTTGCGCGGAATGCCCGGTAGGCTGCCAGAGACGCCCGGTAGGCTGCCAGAGACGCTCGATAGGCTGTCAAAAATGCCCGGTAGACTGCCAAAAATGCCCGGTAGGCTGCCAAAAATGCCCGGTAGGCTGTCGGGAATGCCCGGTAGGCTGCTGGAAATGCCCGGTAGGCTGCCGGAATAACCAAATCCAAAATCTTCACGTAGACCCCAGAAAGGAACATTCCATGAGTGACGAACCCGTTCCAACCCCCGCACCAACCCCCAAACCCGCCCCGCGTCACGCCGACCAGGACCAGGACGTTGCCAACCTGATCACCGAGATCAAGCAAATGATCGGCGCGGCGCAAGGCGACGCTGCGCTGGGCGCGCTGTTGGCCGCACGCGGCTACAACGCGGCCAAATTGGAGGAGGGCCAGCGCCTGCAGGTGGCTGCGCAGGAGGCCTTCACCGCCCGGCAGACGGCCATGGCCGCGCAAAAGCAGGCCGCCTCCGCCCAGGCAGACGCGGAAAGCGCCGCCCGCCAGAGTTATACCGATTTTCGCAAGATCGCCCGCACGATCTTCACCGCCCCCGCCGACCAGTCCGCCCTGGGATTGAGCGGCGACATCCCGCGCGACGCGCAGAAATTCATCACCACCGCGCGCGCCTCGTACACCGCCGCACAATCTGCGCCTTACGCCGCGCTGGCCGCCTACGGCTTCCCGGCGGAGGCCCTTGCTGCGCTGGAGGCATTCTCCAATGCGGGCCAGGCGCAAAACGCCGCAGCCGCGCAGGCCGTCAAAGCCACCGCCGACCGCGATGCGGCGGTGGATGCGCTGAAACAATGGAACAAGCAATTCAAGAGCGTCGCCGTCGTGGCCCTGCGCGGCCAACCGGCGCAGGCCAAGAAGCTTGGGTTGTAAGGCAGAGTGAGACTGAAAGATCGTCTCAGGCGAAGGAGGCAAGTCGCCTGAGACGATTTTAGGACTGCTTTTGGAACATTGCGGTTCGCCGAAAAGCATGTATGTGTACCGCTGATACACGAGTTGGGCCTCCCGTATACGACTTCATAGTTAAGATAACATGACAAATCCGACTAGAAACGCACTCAGCATAACCCAATCAGCATTATGGGCAATCTTGTCTTTTGGCAGTCTATTTCAACTGAACTACTCGGTATTCTTGCTCTTTTTCTATGCAGCACACATAAGAGATGACTTGCCAAGAGTTCTGCCATTAGCTTTATCGGAACTAAGCAAAGTATTCTTTGAAGGCTTTTTCTTCTTCGGAAAGATATTTCCAGTAGGTGCAAAAAGTGTATTGCCCGCCGAAGAAATACGTACCAATAAGCCTGAGACACTGAAAGTCTCGCTCGCGTTCGCCTTTGTAAAAGCATGGGAGATAGCTATAGGAGGAACTGCACTCCTAATAATCGGGGCCAATTTACCCAGCAAATGGGTTTATATTCTTTCTTTGGTTGTCGCTGTGCCGTGGGGCCTTGCTCGGCTTGTAAAATGGTTGCGGCAAATTATCACCCAATATAATAAGTATGATTACCTGGAAGATATGTCGGTTGGCGGCCAAGCCATTAATAAAATCCGCGCAAGGCTACTGATGGAAGAACAAAACGAATTGGCGATCTTGGTTTATCAGTCGCGCGAAATGTCTCGTAGCACAGTAATTAATTTGGTTAAGTTTATTTGTGGTGGCCTTGTAGTGTCATTTGTTATAAGTTTTATACAAGAATTGCTTGTAAGGATTCCTAAATAAACCAATGCTAAAAAACAGAGTGCGAACTAACAGGCTCATCAGATCTGCTGTGGCCTTATACACCACGGTCGAAATTATCTCGTTTGCGGTAGCCGTATATCGAGCTTTGAACGAGACCAATAACCTAAATGCATTTTATTTCTGGTTTTACTTAGGTCGGCTGACATTTCTAGCGGGCGCTATCGTATTGTTCTTCAACCGGTTGGATAAACGTTTTTATGTAGCAACCTTGAGTGAGCTTTCAACCGAAGATTACTGGTCATTGGTGTTCATATGTCTTGCAAGCACCAAATTGCTGTTCTCGCGTTTTTTTATACAGTTGTCGTCTAATCTTGTTATAGAGTATTCGATATTGACTTTTCTGTTAATCCACTTGCTGATTAGATATCAAGGTCAATATTGGGTGTTCGATAAAAAGAAGGAGCGCGAGAAACGAATTTTCAAGCTCGTTCGCAAAGCGCAACTCTCAAAGATAGAGTATGAAGCCGCTCTTCCCTTTTTGATAGACAATGGATACAAAAATCAGCGTTCGCCGTGGCTTTGGAAAGTAGTAGTTTTCTTAGCTTTGCTGATATTGGGAGCTATTTTCAATGCCGTAGCAATTCAACTTGTAGATTCGTTTGGTCCGATAATTAAGCCCTAATATTGAAGGTCTAGTTATGGTCGGCGGGGCAGTTGCCCACCCTGCCGCCACTACCGAACCGGACATTGAGACTGATGTATGCGTACCGCTGATACAATAGTTAGGTTTCTTCTCCCGCCCTAAAGTAGATTGTAAGCATAAGACGATGATTTGTCCGCTCCGAAAAGGAGTCTTATGCAAAAAAAATAAAATAAAAAACTCAATAAAGGGAAAAACATGGAAGATTATTATTACGCAACTTACTTATCCAAAATTATATCGAGAGCGTTTCGTTATTCTTTCGTATCTATTGGTGGCCCAACACAAATTGTTTTGGATGCTGTCGGTATTGCCTATTATTTTGTTCACAGGCAAGAAAGTCCAGCATCTTTAATGGACGCATTGATAGTAACAGGGATTCTCGTCTTTGTTTTTTTGGTTATTTTTCTCATAAATTTAATTTATGAATTTCGATGGGCTACTCCAGATATTAAAATGACTCCTCGTCCTATTATAGTAGAAGGCGGAAAAATAATGGTTGTGTTAGATGTTTTCAACAATGAAGCTGATGACATAGAAGATTGTTGTTTGAAATTAAATAAGTTTGTTATATTAAAAACAGAAATACCTTTATCAGAAAATATTGTTCCAGAACATTTATCAGAAAGATTTTTTTGGACAAGCGAAGAAGAAAAAATTACGATACCATCTTTGGAAAATAAAATAGTAAAAATTGCCAAAGAAAATCCAGATGTATCAGGGCTTTTTAGTTCGCAAGGAATTCAAGTGGCAAAAGAAAATTTATTGCTTGGTTTGTGTACGAATAAAAATAGATCGGTTTTCCCTGAACAAAATTTAGAAGACTCATCAAACTTTGTAACATTGAATTTGGAAGCGGAATTAACAGGAAAGATCGATGGAAAAAGAATTTTTCCTAAAAAGTTCTACGGAAGAATATTTTTCAAAAAATATATTGATGTAAAGCTAAACAATAAACCTGTTACATGGCTTGATCTAAAAAAAATAAAATCAGGTGAAATGAAAAAGAAATTTTGATTCCAACCACGAAACCTAACAAGGAGAAAACAGTATGAGTTCAGACGAAAAGCCAATCTATGAACACAGCCGTAGTTATTTCAAAATTGAAGTTTATTCAAATCGAGTTGTCATTTTTAAGCCGGGAACATTTAATCTTAACGAGCAAATTATTCCAATTAAGTCAATTACAGATATTAAAATATCAGGAGTATCTAGGGTTATTGAAATAACTACGATGGATGGGAAAACACATAAAATCGATTTTGTTACGGGCGAACATTCAACAAAACTTCGTGATGTGTTATTGAAATTGATATAAGTTCTAGGTCACAGTCAAAATAAAAAGACAATCTCAAATAACAAGATTGTCTTTCAAAAAAGAAACTTTAACTACTGTTGTGAATTATTGCCTTCTGGTGTTTTCTTTTCTGATGGAACAGAAAAGTTTAAATGAGTTCCTTTTACGGTCTTTGTTTTCTTGTCTGAATCTACAAGAAAAACCGCATCAGAAGTGTTTTCTTTTGTAACTTTAACTTCTTGAGTTTTATTATCGGTTTTTTCTTCTTGGGGCGTTGTCATTTTGTCCTCTTATGAAAGGTAGACTTTAAATATGAAAGAAAGTAACTCAAATGCAGTAACAGTTCCGCCCAGTTTTATAACAATGTTTGATGAAGCACAAAAACAACTCGCTCGACAATTCAATAGTTTTGCAAGCTTAAGAAAATATGCAGAAACTATTATGGGAGTCGCTAGTGTTATTGTATCCTTTTTTGCGACATTTAAGGTGTTTGATCCAGCCGTAGTTAAAAGCAATAACTTTTATACCCTGTTTGTTTGGATTGTTATTTTATATTCGTTATTGATGATTCTGTCTATTATAGTTGCAACGCCTTCTTTTATTGAATCTCCCATCAAAGCCGATATAGATAATTACAATGACGCTTATGCAGATAAAAATGAGAAAGAGATTATTGGAAGACAAATCGCCTTATATGTCAGAGCGATTAAGAAAAACGAAGTAAATTTAACTTGGCGATCTTTGATGTCAAATATCATAGGCTTCTTTTTATGTGTCATAGTAATTCTTGTGCTTTGTGCAACTGGCTCACTTTTAATAAAATAATAGAGAGCAAACCCATAACCTAACGAACAGGTTCCCATTCATACAGAAACCTAATTATGGTCGGCGGGGCCATCGCTGACCCCGCCGCCACTACCGAACCGGACATGAAACCCTTCGGTAAACTCAGGGCAAGCTTTTCGCTTCATCCTGAAAACCTGACGGGTTTCCAGAGTCACCTTTGCAAGCGGGTTCCGGCATGGACGCGGCGCTTCGAGCGATCAGGATACCGGGAAAACGCTCATTGAAACGAAGGTGTATAATGAAAACAGAAAGGAGCATCAGCCATGTCCACCATCTCTTTAAGTGACATTCTGGATGATATTCAGATAGCCGAACAAGGCCTGCGAAAATTCGAGCGCCGTTACTGGGTTAGTTCCGATCATTTTTATCAACTGTATTCCACCGGCGCATTGGACAACGGCGAAAACCTGGAAGATTTTACAGAATGGGCCGGTTACTGGAAGTTACGCCAAAAGCGCATGGCCGCGCTCGAAAAGATCTCGTCCGAAAGGTTGACCGCTCTCCGGCAAAGCAAGCCCGGACAACCCATCGATTTGCAGCCTGCTGAACCTGTGCTTCAGGTGGCTGGGTGACGAAATTCTCACAGTCGGCCTACGAAACATTGATATACAGCCTGCCGGAAAACGATCCGGGTGTGGCGAGTTCGACTTTACGTTTATACTCAACGAATCAAACGAGCGGCACCTTGCGCGGGCAGGTCTATTTCAAGAATGGCCTGACGTTGCATGTTTTCGAAATGTTGGATTTATCTGACGGCGAAATTTTCGAATACTCCTACACCATCTACCGCGGCGAGCAGAAAATCCGCTGGTACGACCCGCAGCCCCATCCCGATGACCCGACCCTGCAAAGCACCTTCCCGCATCATTACCACACCGAGCCGGATATCAAACACAATCGCCAGCCTGCCGAAGGCATCACTTTTACCGCGCCCAACCTGCCTGTTTTGATTGCGATATGCTGCCAAATGGAGTAGCGGCGTTCGGTCGCATGTCGTCGCGAACCTGTAG
>JBARBA010000281.1:0-6992 GCA_049792555.1 Anaerolineales bacterium | reverse complement strand
TTCCTAAAGATTTATCGCCTTTTGGCCCCGCCCCGGACGTAAACGTCCGGGCTATTATTACGAAGCCGCTTTGGCGGCTGTTTCTCTATGGAGAAAATGAAAACCTGCCTTTGAATTGGAATGCCTTATCTAAACAGTATTGGGATTACACCTGCCCTGGCGGGCGGTGCCAGGGAAATCCCTGGCTCAGTACATGGAAGCCCCTCCGGGGCTTAAAGACGCAGCCCGGCAGACTTCCATGTGCAAGGAAGCGGCCTCAGCCGCGATGGACTATGAAATGAACACTTCATCTTCTATTCAAGTTTTTGCCGCCAGCGTGGCAAGAGCCATCGGACGCGCCCGGTTGCCCATCGCCCTGGTGGCCGCCACGTACGCCGTCTCGCTGCTGGTCGGAATGGTCATGGCGCACACCGGCAACGCGTTTGCCCTGAACTACCGCGATCAACTGGTCGGCCAGGCGGTGAAGCAAGACGCCGCTTCGGTGGCGGCCATTCAGGGCGACAACCTGCGGGCGGCGCTGTTGGATTTTGCCGGGAACCTGTTGCTGGGGGCCGCGCCGAAGACCTTGAGCGGATACTCGGTGATCTTCCCCTTTCCCATGGTCGCTTACCAGGGCTGGATCGGGGGGATTGTGTCGGTGCGCGGCGACCATTCCAGCCGCCTGGACGACCCGCGTTCGGCCGTCTATTACCTGCTAACGCTGCTGCTGCAACTGGTGCCCTACTCGTTGGCCGTCGGCGCAGGCGTGAACGCGGGCATCGCCCTGCTCAAGCCGCCGCCCCATTATCAAGACGCCAAATGGCTCGGCCTGTTCTCGAAGGAAGCGCTGCGCGACGTGGGGCGGATTTACGCGCTCGTCATCCCGCTCTTCCTGGTGGCTTCGTTGTGGGAGTTTTTGAGTCCGTGGAATATATAGAAATCCCATAAGGATCAGGCTCCTTCTCCCCCGCCCGCCTATTTTCTCTGCTTGCTTAATGCAAGCATTCATGCTACGATATGGATATGGCTACCCTATACGTCCGTGACATACCCGCCCCCCTCTATCAACAAGCGCAAAAAATCGCGCAGGATCAAGGCCGCTCACTCAGCGCCTATATGTTGACTGTGCTTCAACAGGCCGTTGAAGAAGAGGAACTCCGCATTACCCGAGTGGAGACTTTGTCCAGTATTCGCCGCCGTCGTCGCGCTTTGCCTGCCGATATGCCCGATAGCGTGGAGATGATTCGGCATATTCGCGGCGAAAATGAGTAGTTCTTCTCTGGCCTGTGTCGTTGACGCAAATGTTGCGTTGAAGTTGTTTTTTATTCAACCCTTCTCAGACCAGGCAGACGCGCTCTTTAAACACCTCGAAGTAGACTCGCAGGTTCGTTTCCATGTGCCAGATTTTTTCTACGCAGAGTGTGTAAGCGCATTCGCAAATTACGTTCGTTTGGCAAAATATCCCGCCGCAACGGCAAAACAAGACATCGCTGAATTACGCGCCCTGGCGCTGCATGTTACTCCAACCGCTGATTTGGTAACGGGAGCCATAGAAATCGCCATTAATCATCAGATCAGCGGATACGATGCTTTTTATGTCGCGCTGGCAGTGCGCGTCAATGCGCCCCTGATAACCGCCGATGAAAAACTGGTAAGAGCAGTGGGGAACAAGTACGATGTTCAATCCCTGGCTGCCTTTGCTATTCCACCATTGCCATAGCAAACATGGTGGTGGTGTGTAAACCGGTAAAGAGCAGTAAAATCAAAATAGAGGTGTTGCCATGCTTTCTCAACAGGTAAACAAAGATTTTATTCTGCGCCAGCTCGAAAAACTTTCTCCAGACGGCTTGCAAGAAGTGGCCCAATTTATTGAATTTGTGCAATTCCAAGCTCAACAACCGCTGAAACAACCCAAAGGTTCACGCAAGCACAGCGCATTCGGGCTGTGGGCCAAATATCCCGAAACGCAAGACCCTGTTGCCTTTGCGCAAACACTTCGCCAGAAAATAGAGAAGAAACAGGAGGTCTGCGATGAACCCCGTACTCATTCGTGATCGGCTGCATAAAGAAATCGACCGGCTTCCCGATGAAATGGTCGAGCAAATTGCCGATTTTACCCTGTTCATTATGGGGAGGCGCAACGTCGCCCCAATGTACGAAGACTGGGGGCAGAAAGAATGGCAGGATTTTGCCCTGGAGCAGTTCTTTCGTGAAGACGACGATGTCGAATATACGCTAAAGGACGCCAAAGAGGTCTATCGTCCATGAAACCCGGCGATGTCGTCCTCGTCCGTTTTCCGCAGGCAGATTTATAGATGGGGAAATTGCTTTGAACCGGCTGCTTTCGCAAAGGCTGGCGCTGGTATAACCCACCAGGTGGAAACGGTTGTAGAAAACCAGCATTTCTCACAAGAAAACGCCCAAATTTTCATGTGGTAAAATGCCCATCATAAAATTCTCAAAAAACCATCCAGGAGACACAAACATGAAATATCGGATCATTGGAACACTGCTTACATTAACCCTGCTCTTTACGTGGTTGGGAATTCAAGCAACTCCTGCTTATGCTGTTGGTTGTACAGGCACAGGTTGCGAAGGTTTAAACCCAAGCACGATGGGCTGCACTGCCGTGAGAGCAGGAAATCTAAAGTACTTATCGGATGGCGGTGCAAACCAAAGTACCGTCGAAACCCGCAAATCAACCGACTGTGACGCCAAATGGACAAGAGTCACCAACGCGTCAGGCGTATCCCGCTACGCCGCCGGAAGTTTGAGATATGGCTGCGCCAATTATTGTTATAGCCAAAGCGTATCCTCGCCCGGCACAATCTATAATACTAATGTAGTCTATACCCCCATGCACGGACTGGCAGGCACGCCAACCCGGTCATGCGGGCAGGTTGGTGCGAGCGGCCCGATCTACACTCCCATTTCCGTATCAGACACCTGGTGTACAGGCGCAAACTGATCCCGGTGCCAGCAAAAAGCCTGGAACAACTCTCACCCGCAAACAAGATCCACTCACAAGGAGTAAAACAACCTCATGCGCGCTAACAAGAACAGTTTCTTAACAATCATCATTGTATTGCTGCTCATCACAACCATCGCCTCCATCGGCTGGTATTTCTCCCGCTCGCAATCGCGGGCGTTGGCGGCCAATAACGGCGCAGTTCCACCACCGGCGCAAAACCAACAAGCGCCTGCGGTCAAGCCAACGGCGCTGGCAACCCAACCAACGACTCCGGCTGCCAGCATTTTTCCCCTGTCGCAAACCGTCAACGGCATGACCGTACAAGTCACAGCGGCGAAGTTGATCAAGACCGGCATCGAAATCGACATCTGCTACCCCACCCCGGATGCCGGGGAATGGTATTCCACGCCCGGCCATTTGTATTACAGCACCTGGGAAATCTTGCCGGATGAAGCAGGATTAATAAGTGAGAAGAAAGCCGATGGGGTTAACCCCGGCCAAAACTGCGAGCTAATTCTTTATAAAATTGACGACCAGGCAAGCATTACCCTGCCGATCAAGTTTTCTCTGTTGGGTATTCACGTCGTCCCAAGAGAAGGGCCTGCCTGTAAGGATTTGCAAGTGCGCCTGGATAGCAACGCAAAAGCCAAAGCCTATGGGCTGAAAGTCAACTGCGCCGAAGGCGGACAGAACAGCGGGCGCACCGCCACACTTGCCGATCACGGCAAGTCTGTTTCAGACGCCGTTGCCCAAAAGGCTTTGGATGAAATCCTGCAATTCAGCATCGATGGCCCATGGGAATTCAGCATAACACAGTTGGATAAATAGCCCAGGCCGTTCAAACGAGTATAAAACGCCCTCCCAAACCGGGAGGGCGTTTTTGGTCAATGTCCATTGACTGGCAGGGTATAATCCCATGAATGGACACCTTCCCCCTCCTCGACGAACTCCAAACCATCGCCAGAAATGGTCTACAATATAGCGAGAATCCGTATGACCGCGAGCGCTATGAGCGCCTGATGCAACTGGTCACACAGGGCTACGGCGACGTGCTGGACCTGCCCGCCGAGACCGTCCGGGCGCAGTTCGCCAGGGAGCTTGGCACGATCACGCCCAAAATCGGCACGGACGCGGCCATCTTCAACGAGCGCGGCGAAATCCTGCTGATGGAGCGCGCCGACGGCAGCGGCTGGTGCCTGCCCTGTGGCTTCGTCGAACCCGGCGAGACGCCCGTCGAAGGCGTCATCCGCGAAGCGCGCGAAGAAACCGGCCTGGAGATCAGCGTCAAACGCCTGGTGGGCGTCTTCACCCGCAAACCGGATGTAAAATATGGCCCACATACCGTTGTGGCGATTGTCCACCTGTGCGAGATCGTCTCCGGCGAGTTGACTCTCTCGCACGAAGGCTTGGCCCTGCGCTACTGGCCGATTGACGAAGTGACACGCTGGCACGCCACCCACGAAGTCAACGCCCGCGCCGCCTACGCCATGTGGAAATCGCCCGACGCGCTGCTGGCAAAGTCTGATTAGTAAAAAATCAAGAGCTTTAACCACAAAGCCACGAAGACACGAAGCTTTGAAGGAAAAACTAAGAATTCTTTGTGGCTTGGTGCCTTTGTGGTGAAGGTTTTGTTCCTTACCCGATAACAAATTTACCAACTGGAAAAACCATGTCAAACTACTTAATTACCGGCGTCGCCGGGTTCATCGGCGCGCGCACCGCCGAAATGCTGCTGGCCCAGGGCCACACCGTCAGCGGCGTGGACAACATGAACGACGCCTACGACGTGCGCATGAAACAATACCGGCTGAAAAGACTGCTGCCCATGCCCGGTTTCACCTTTTACATGCTCGATATTTCCCGCTGGGGGCAGGTGGAAAGGCTCCTGCCTGCCAGCGCCGCAAGCAAACCGGTCGAAGCGCCAAAAGTTGCGTCCATGCAGGGGGTGGAAGGTTCCCCCGGAGTTTTCGACGGAATTATCAACCTGGCCGCCCGCGCCGGGGTGCGCGCCAGCGTCGAAAACCCCTGGATCTTCCTCGAATCCAACACCGCCGGGACGCTGAACATGCTCGAACTCTGCCGCCAAACCGGCTGCGGCAAATTCATCCTGGCCTCCACCTCCAGCATCTACGGCGGCGACCCGCCCTACCCCACGCCCGAAACCGCTCCGAGCAGCGAACCGCTGCAACCCTACGCCGCCAGCAAAAAAGGCGCCGAAGCCATGGTCCACGCCTACCACCACCTGTACGGCATCGACGCTGCCATTCTGCGCTTCTTCACCGTCTACGGCCCGGCCGGACGCCCCGACCTGGCCATCTTCCGCTTCGTGCAGTGGATCGTGGAAGGACGCCCGGTGCGCATCAACGGCGACGGAACCCAATCGCGCGGCTTCACCTACATCGACGACATCGCGCGCGGCATCATCGCTGCCCTGAAACCTACCGGCTACGAAATCATCAACCTGGGCGGACACGAAGTCATCACCATCAACGACCTGGTGAAGCTGGTCGAAGAACTGACCGGCAAAAAAGCCGATGTCGTCCACGGCCCGCCCAACCCGGCAGACCTGTTCACCAACTGGGCCGATGTAACCAAAGCGCGCGAACTGCTGGGCTGGTCGCCGCAGTTCAACATGCGCATGGGCGTGAAAGCGCTGATCGATTGGTACATGGCGGAGCGCGAGTGGGCCAAAGATGTGATTACCAGCTAAGAGATGAAGGATGAAAGATAAAAGATAAAAGATGAAGTAAAACCTTTACGCTTCATCCTTCATCCTTCATCCTTCATCCTTCATCCTTCATCCTTATGTTTTCCCACCTCACCTCCATTTGGCGCGACGATACCATCCTGCGGCGCGTCGTCAAGAATAGCGGGCACTTGCTCAGCGGCAGCGCCATCTCTGCTGCGTTGGGGTTGTTCCAAACCATCCTTACAAAACAAATGCTCGATATCGGTATATGGGGGCTGGTGGGCGTTATCGTTTTATTTGCCACCAATATCAACCGCCTGCTGTCTTTTCGGATGAGCGAGGTGGTTGTCCAACGCCTGGGCGCGGCGCTGCCTGAGGGGAAAACAGATGAGGCGGCTGCAGCGGTCAAGGCGGCGATGCTCACCGAAGCGGCGACATCCATCGCAGCATTTGTCTCCCTGGTGGCGCTGACACCGTGGGCCGCCGTCTATTTCGGGAAAAATATTCAAACGGCGCCATTGTTTTTGCTCTACGGCCTGATTTTGTTGAGCAATATCATTGCCGAAAGTTCCACCGGCGTTTTACAAGCCCTGCGACGTTTCAACTGGATTGCGCGCATTAATATCGTCCAGAGTGTGATCACCACGGCGATCATGCTATTTGTTTTTTTTACACATGGCGGCATTCCTGAAATTATTTTGACATATACCATTGGCAAAACAATCAATGGGATTGGGCTGGCCCTGTTTGCGTTGCGTGAACTGCATCAAACATTGGGCGCTGGCTGGTGGAAAACGCCGCTGGACCGGGTTTCAGACAAGCGCAAGATGTTCTCCTTTATGGTCAACAGCAACTTGAATGGCACCGTCTATCTATTCACCCGCGATAGTATGGCGCTGATCCTTGCCCACATCTTGGGCACCGCGGAAGCCGGTTATTTCAATGTGGCGCTGACCATGGTCAACTTTATGACATTACCTCTTGATCCGTTGATCAATCCTACTTATGCAGAGATCATTCACACCGTCGCGTTGAAACAATGGGACGCCACCCGCCAGTTGCTGCGGCGCGTCAGCCTGATTAGCGCTTCGGTTGTATTCTCAATGAGCGCGGTGTTAGCCCTGACTGGCTGGTTTGTTATACCGTTATTCCTTAAAGCGGATGCGGCCCCGGCTTATCCGGCCTTACTGATCCTGCTGATTGGCTACGGTTTTGCCTGCATTTTTCAATGGAACCGCCCGCTGCTGCTGGCGCTGGGAAAACCCGGATACCCCGTCCTGGTCGCTTTGATTACCGGGCTGGCCGAGTTGGCGCTGATTGCCTGGCTCGTTCCACACTTCGGCTATCTTGCCC
>JBARBA010000280.1:0-3644 GCA_049792555.1 Anaerolineales bacterium | reverse complement strand
AAAAAGCGACTGAAGTCGCTACTACAAAATCCATAATGAGAATTTGCTGAAATTGGACGCAGCGCTTTGAGCAACCGGATATAATTGACCTGTGACTACTCCCTCTCCCTCCACTCTTCTCACCTGCACGCAATGCGGCGGTGAACTGCATCCTGAAGAAGGACAGTTCTTCATCACCTGCCCCTATTGCAGTTCGACCATCTACCTGGATAAATCCAGGGTGGTCTTCCACTGGCGTCTGGCCCCCACGCTGGATGACAAAGCCGCTGCCGCCTCGCTGGCGCGCTGGATGGCCGGGAACGATACGGTCAAAGACCTCGATAAAAAATCGCGCATCCTGGGGCAAACCTTTGCGTATTTCCCGGTCTGGTATTTCAAGGTCAAAACGGGCAACAAAGAACAGGTCTTCCTGGAACCGGCGGCGGCCACCTCCGTGACCGAGCTGCGCACCCTGAACCTGCCTGCCGGCGACCTGCAAAAATACGACGATGCGCTGACTCCGCAGTCTGTGGAGCCAAGCGTGCCGCTCGATGCGGCCCTTTCCTGGCTGGCGCAGAAACAGGTGGACACGCGCCAGGTGGCCGAGAGCGCGCTGGTGCATATCCCGATCTATACGTTTAAATATGTGTTCAAGAACCAGGCGTTTACCGCCGTAGTGGAAGCCGCCACCGGGCGCGCGCTTGCGAATATCTTCCCGGCCAAGGCCGAAGCGCCCTATATGGCGATGGGCGTTGTCGCGGCGCTGATCTTTTTGTGCCTGGCGGGTGTGCTTGCGCTCTCGGCGGCGGGGGGCGGCATTTCGATGGGCATCGGCGCGCTGATCTGCGTTGGCGGCGGGATTGTGGCCGCGCCGATTTTATTTGGCGTCGCAGTCTGGATTGCGGCAAAGGTATAAGCATTAATCGCTGGTTTTGGTATGGCGGCGGGATGGCGCCGCTGCCTACTCAACCACCTTTAGTAACAATTTTCCCGAAACATTGAGACGATATAACCATGAGTGATACTGAAATTGCCAAAGGTCTTAACTGTCCGCGCTGCGGCGGAACTGTGCCCATCCCGGATGGGCAGGTGATCGTGCGCTGCCCGTCGTGCGACTTCCGTTCCATTGTGCGGGGCGACGTGGGCGTGCGGCGTTACCAGGCGCCGCTGCGCGTCGGGCGCGACCAGGCGCTGCGCGCGTTGGACCAGTTTTTCGGCAACTGGGCCATTGCCCTCGATATTCGTTCCAAAGCGCGCGTTAGCGAAGTTTTCATCGCCCACCTGCCTTTCTGGACGTTGTGGGGGCGGGCGCTGGGCTGGGCTTTCGGCCAGAAGTTGGTGGGCAACGGCAAGAGACAGCATTACGAACCGCGTGAAGTCAAAATCACCCAGGAGATGGTCTGGACAGGCGCGGCCTGCGACGTGGGCGAGTTTGGCGTGCAGCAGGTGCAACTGACCAACCAGCCGCTCGAACCGTTCAACGGCGATGCCCTGCACATCAGCGGTATGGTTTTCGAGCCGGTTGGCTCCACCAGCGACGCGCGCCAGGCCGCCGAGCAGGATTTTCAGAAAAAAGTAAGCGCCGCCGCCCATTTGGACCGCATCTCGCAGCTTTTCGTGCGCTTTGTCAACCAGCGCTTTGGGTTGGTCTACTACCCGTTATGGATCGTCCGTTATCTTTACAAGGGGCGCGCCTTCCAGGTGGTCGTGGACGGGTTTTCCGGCAAGGTGCTCTACGGAAAAGCGCCGGGGAACGCGCTCTACCGCGCCGCCATGTTGGTGGGTGGGATGGCGGCGGGGGCGTTCCTGGCGGTGGACGTCCCGACGTTTTTGCTGATGGCCGTAGGGTCGTCGCACAGTTCCAAGGGCGATAGCGGTATCCTTGCAATGGCGCTGGGCGCGCTGGTGGTCGGGTTCGGCTTGATCGGCTTTGCCTACCGCGCGTTCCGCTACGGCGAAACGTACGAATACGGCGGGGCCAACAAGCTCGATCTCAAACAGTTAACATCGGGCTACGGCGAGTTGGGCAAGATGGTGATGAGCGGCCTCGGTTCGAACGATAGGAGCGTGATGCGATGAACAAAAACGCGCCAATGCTGATCCCGTTGCAATGCCTGAAGTGCCAGGCGTCCCTGCCTGCCGAGGTGGACGAGGTGGCCTGGGTCTGCCCGATCTGCGGACAGGCCGCGCTGCTCGACGACAGCCAGCCGGCGGGGCTTGCGCCGCTCGAAATCCACTACGCGGCAGCCATGCGCAACATACCGCAGCCGGGCCGTCCCTTTTGGGTGGCGGAGGGCGTCGTCGCCGTTACCCGCCAGACCTATCGCGGCGACGAAAGCCGTCAGGCGCAGGAATTCTGGCAGAAACCGCGCACCTTTTTTGTCCCGGCTTTTGCCTGTTCGCTCGTTGACCTGGTCAGCCTGGGGATGAGATTCCTGCGCCAACCCATCGTCCCGACGCCGGGGCAGCCCGCGCCCTTTTTGCCGGTCAAACTCTCGCCGGGGGACGTGTACCCGATGGCGGAATTTATCATCATGGGCATGGAAGCCGAGCGCAAGGATATGCTCAAATCGGTGCAGATCCAGCTCAAGCTGGCCCCGCCGGTTTTGTGGGTTTTGCCGTAAAGCAGGGAACAAAAAAGCCGGAGTTCTCCGGCTTTTTTGTTCCCTGTGTGGCGCTCCGCTCGCCCCTGTCCCGGCGTCCCTTCAGGAGGGGCTATAGAATTGGAAAGAATTTTTCTGGATGTCTATACCATTCGTTTCAGGCCTTCTTATTTTTTGATTTGACTTACGTTCTCGCTTTAAGCGAAATCACCCGGCCAGATAGATGGCCGGGTGATTTCGCTATCAATTTTTAACGACCGATCAGGATGAAAACCCCGGCTGCGATGGCAAGAATCGCTAGGATTGGGCCCAAACCGGCTATCGATGGGACAAATTTGATCAGGCCCGTGGCGATAAGCCAAATACTCAGTAACAGCATGCCGATATTTTTTGTGAGTTTCATGCTGATATCCTTTCTTTAAACAGTGGCGAACCTGAAACGCAAACGACTTGAGGAACCGCCGACCTCATTTACATTTTATGTTTGCGAGAACCTTTGATCGCTGCCTTCCCGGCTTCAACAACTTCCTCTACATGGTCGAGTTGCTTGACCACCATCGCCCGGCTATATTTCTCCAACTCTTCAGCCTTCGTATGTGCGCCGGCTGTGATCCGGTGGGCATTGGAGTTGAGCGATGCTACTGCGCCATCCACGCTATGGGCGGTGCGGTCGCGCAATTCAATGCTCTTCTGCCTGATCTGGGCTCTCGTCTTTTCGCCCGGTTGAGGCGCTATCAACAAGGTAGTGATGGCGCCGGCCAACCCGCCAACCAGCACCCCAGCGAAAACACTTGGGATATAGCTTAGATCATGCTTTTGGGTGTTCAATTGGGTATTCATTGTATTTTCTCCTTTCACTAATTTCCTTGTGGCAAGAAATCAGACAAGGAATATCCTTATTATAGGAAACTCAAGGGACAAAGTCAACTAGCGCATGAGTACTTCCTGTATATGGCGCATAGTTACGCACTTAGCGCCATATATGGCGGGTAAAAGGTGTTTCGAATTGATGCTGCTGGCTGCCTTCCGGCCAGACCTCGGAGTTTTTGCAAAACTCCGAGG
>JBARBA010000279.1:0-1609 GCA_049792555.1 Anaerolineales bacterium | reverse complement strand
TGCTTACGCAACTCGAACCGCGCACAACCCAATTTACGCGCAGGTGGTGGGCCGATCAATATCACAGCAAAGTCCTGACCGAACAGCAGGCAGGCGCATTACTCACCCTCCATGAAAACATTCCCCACCAGGATTTGGAGCAGGTGATTCCCTATCCGGTGGCCCGCAACATCGTCTTATCCGCCTCTCCCAAAATTACCGCCTATCAGTGCGCCTGCCGGCTTTCCCGAAAAACTCCATGCGCCCCAACCCAGGTGTGCATGTTCATCGGCGACCCGTTTGCCAGTTTCATGCTGGAGCATCACCCGGATGAAAGCAAAGCGCTCACGCAGGCAGAAGCGTTGGAACTGCTCAAATCCGAACACGAACGAGGCCATATCCATACTGCCTGGTTCAAGAACGCCATGCACGACCGTTTCTACGCAATTTGTAATTGCTGTAAATGCTGCTGCGGCGGGATAGAAGGCATGGTCAAACATGGAACCCCGACGATGTCATCTTCCGGCTATATTGCCAGGTCGGATGAAGCGCTTTGCGCCGCATGTGGCGCTTGCCTGGATTTCTGTCCGTTTGGCGCTCTGTCCCTGGAAAAGCATTCTGTTATTTCGTGGGATCAATGTATGGGGTGCGGCGTGTGCGTCGACCAATGTCCGAACGGCGCATTATCCTTGCTGCGCGACGAACGCAAAGGACTGCCGCTCGATGCGCGAGTCTTGTTGAGCGGCGAAAGTCCGGCCCTGGCATAGGGCGCGCTGCTGATTCGTACCCCGGCCAATCGGGTTTCTCCTGCGCCCGGGCCGCGCCCGGCTGGCCCTGTCGCATTATCCGTGCCGAGAAAAAGAGAGAAAACACCATGAAAACCAAATTCGCGCTCTACCCGATTGTGCTGCTCGCCGTCATCTTATTCAGCGGATGTAACATGCCCAATTCGCAAGCCGCCGCCACGCCGCCGCCGCTCCAGGCTGCGGATACGCAGACCCCCACCATCCTGCTCATGCCCACCGATCCGCCTACGGCCACGCCGGGTGTAATCGTAACCCCGCCGCCGCGCGCCACTTCCGATGGCAAGCTCACCTGTGCGCCGGTCAGCAAATCTACAGACAGGTGCGTGGATGAAGTGCTCCAGGTTGTATTCGAGTACCCGGCAGCCTGGGGCGCAATCACGGCGCATCTCAGGAAGAGCGCCATGACAGGCTACGCCTACGATTACACCCTGAACGGCAAAAGCATTTCAGATTCAGCGCCTTTCATGGCCGGGGGCCGCAGCAAAGACTTCACCGAAGGACGCGGCGGCATGCCCACCGATTTTGCGGGATACGGACAGGGCGGCCTGCAAGTGCCGGCGGGTTGCGATTCGGACTGGCACAAATCCTTTGCGCTGTGCAAAGCCGTCGGCCCCAATGTGGCCTGGATGATCGACCTGCCGAGCGCCGCTTCCTTGTGCGCAAATGCGGGCGGGCCGGGTTTTTCGCTGACACCCATTTTCAGGATCGAAATCAACCTGCCCAAAAACCCGTCCATCAACGGGTTCGTTTTCCAGGCGCCGTTTATTTCGGCGCAGTTTGCCGACCGGTTAAAGAGCGTTCTCTATCCCCTGATCGGCGTGGGC
>JBARBA010000278.1:0-3694 GCA_049792555.1 Anaerolineales bacterium | reverse complement strand
AATTTTGGGTTTATCTGCGTTCATCTGCCTGCACCGTGCGCAGGCACGTGTGCGAAATCTGTGGAAAAAAGAATTTTATGCCACCCAAAAATTAAACGCAAACAGCATTGCCAGCAATCCCATCAACAGAACACTGAAAACCGTCCAGGCGCGGTCGAAGACGGGGTTCTTGCCCCAGTAGGCCAGCATGACGAAGACCGCCGGGGCGCCCAGGATGTAGCGCTCAATGCCCTGGGCCGGGCCGCTGCCGAACGAAATTACCAGCACCGCAATGCTGAACCAGGCAATTTCGGGGTAACGCTTGAGACAGGCAACACAGGTCACAACGCCAATCCCCAGGCCGATAAATTCGGTCAAGAAGTAAGCTGACCTTTCGGGAATGCCCATAAAGATGGACTTATAGGCCTCCGACCAGGAATAATAAGCCTCACCGAAATCAAGCAAATGCCTGCCGAAGAAGTTGCTCTCGACGTAATCGAAAGCCCATCCCAGGTAAGACGTTTTCCATAGCAGGAAGGCCAGCAGGGGCGCGAAGGCCAACAAGGCTTTGCCAATCGGACGCCAGGGGATGCCGCTGAAATACATTTGCCGCCATTCCATGTCGAAATCCAGCCATTCGTTCGAACGGATCCAGGTAATCGCCACAGGGATGACGAGCGCCACGCCCACGGCGCGCGTCAATGTGGCCGCCGCGCCCAGCAACGCGGCGGGAATCCAGTACTTGCGTTTGAGCATGGCCAGGCAGCCAAAGGCCAGCCCCACAAAAAGTCCTTCGGTGTAGACCTGCGCCAGGAAGAATCCGGTCGGGAAGATCAGCAGATAGAACGCGGCGCGTAGCGCGCCCTCGTCGCCGAGCGAGTCGCGCGTCAGGTCATAGAGCGCCAGCATCGCCCCCAACGCGCCGAGCGTCGAAACGATCACGCCCCCCAGCGTGGAGGTGGCAATCGGGTCCAGCCCCAGCAGTTTTAACGGCCAGGTCAGCAGCCAGGTGACCCAGGAATAAAACGGAAAGAAAGCGTAGCTCAACGACAGGTTCCTGCCGACGTACGTGCCTCCCATCAGCAGCGTATGGTAATCGAAAACGACGTTGCCGGAAGGCTGCAGGTGCGAGACGTTCGGTTCCTCGTAGCCGCCGGTGGCGATGCCCAGGTAGTATTCCGAATCCCAGGCAACCTGGTTGTTCATAAAGGGATCGAGCAAAAAGGGATGTCCCTGCTGGTAGTTTTTCCCGGTGAAGAACTCCGTCCACCCCTGGGCGCGGTCGGGGAATTGGGGTTGGATGCAGGCTGTGGCCGCAGCCTGGAAACCGATCAGGATGACCACCCAGGCCAGCCACATGAGCACAATGTTACGAGCTGCGGTTTTGTTCATGGCAAATCTCACTTCTCAGTCCCGGTGATGACCATGTCTTGCATGAAAAAGCGCTGCGAAAGGAGCAGTATCACCACCGGCGCGACCAGCAGCAGCAGGGTGCTGGTCTGCAACATTTCAGACGTGGCCCCGTAACCGCCGGCGGCTTGCGCGGTGAAGGCCATGGTTTGCAAATCCGGGCGGATGCCGAGGTACAGACTGGAGATGCGCAGCTCGTTCCACATATTAAAGAAATGCAGCAGCGCCACGGTGGCGACGATCGGGATCGACTGCGGCAGGATGACCGAGACCAGGATGCGCAATGGCCCGGCGCCGTCGAGCATGGCGGCTTCGTCCAGGTCGCGCGGGATACTTTTGAATTTCTGCCGCAGCAGGAAGATGTAGACGGCGCTGCCAAATAAAGGCGGGGCGATCAGCGGCATATAGCTGCCATCCCAATTCAGGACACGGGTGAAGATCACAAAAGACGGCACCACCAGGATGCTATCGGGGATCATGATCGTGGCAATAATCAACAGGAACAGCAGGTTGCCGCCGGGGATGCGGAAGCGCGACATTCCGTAGGCCACCGCAATCGACGAACACAGCACGCCAATGCCCGAAACAAACACCACGAACAAGGTGTTGCCCAGGATGGGGATGTACTTGACCGACTTCCACAATTCGGCAAAATTATCCAGGGTTGCGCTGGGGACGTAAACCTTATACAGGGAACGCCAGGAGCCTGTCCAGTGGATCAGGCCGGCTTCAGGGTGGTTGGGGTCGATGAAATCGCTGACGGTGCGGGTGGGTTTGACCAGCGCCAGTTGCCGCATCCCGCCGTCGATCGGGACGTTGTAAACGTCATAAACAGTGCCCTGCCAGGTGTAGGTGATAGCCTGGGCCGGCCAGAGCGGCGCGCGGCCATCCGCAAGCTGGAGATGGGTTTTGAGGGAAGTCACAATCATGTAACTTAACGGGGAAAGGTAAACCGTCAAGAGTATGCAAACAAACAGGTTGACGAAGGCGGTGCCGGTGAATTCCCACAGGCGCAAGCCCAACGCCGAGACGCGCTTTGGCCTAAATTTCTTCATTGTCGCCCTCCTGGGGGAAGTAGACCCAGTAACGCGCCGAGCGGAAAAGGACAACGATGACCAGCATGACCATCAGGAACATGACCCAGGCCAGGGCGCTGGCGTAGCCCAGCCTTCCGAGCGAGAACATTTGATGGGTGATGTACGATTCCATCGGCGATAAGCTGCGGTTGAAGGGCATGCCGCGGTCGAGCAGCACCACGCCGCCGAAGGCGTTGGTCATGTTGATCACCAGGCTAAAGAAGATGGCCGGGGAGATCATCGGCAGCACAATGGCGAACAGGCGCAGGATCGGTCCCGCGCCGTCCACGCGGGCGGCTTCGATGATCTCGGCCGGGATGCTTTGGATGGCGCTCAACATGATAATGAAGGTCGGGCCGATGCTCCACAACGCCAGCACCACCGGGAAAATGTCCCTGGGGCTGGAAGAGGGCAGGTTCAAGGGGTCGAGGATCAACTGGTTGATCCAGCCGGTACGCGGGTCGGCCAGCCCGCTCATGATCGACAGGATGGCAATGGCCGGGATGACGCTCGGCAGGAAGAAGAGCGTGCGCAGCAGCAGTTTGTTGCGCAAACGCGCGCTGGAGGCGATCACGGCCAGCGCCAGGGCCGAGATCATCTGGATCGGCACAATGAACAGGAAACTGCCGATCGAACCAAAAATGCTGGCCCCTGCGCCCTGGTCTCCGAGGATTTCAAGGTAATTTTTCAGGCCGATGAACTGGGTTTGATCGGGTTCGAGCATGCGGAAGTTGGTGAATGAAAAGCCCAGCGCGGCCAGGATGGGGATCAGCTTGAAGAGCACGAAGCCAATGATCCAGGGCGACATGAAGATCAGGCCGATGGTGGCCGAGTTGCGCGCCAGGGAAGTGGGCTTTGGTTTGGGGGGCTTGGGCTTGGGTGGGGCCGGGGATTTGCGCAAATTCATCAGGGATATCCTTGTTGTATTTTTTGCCGCCGGGCAAAGTCGCCTGTGGCATGGCGTCGCTTTTCCGCTGTGATTTTACCCGCAATGGCGCTGTTTAATGGAACTTGCGCGGTAGAAAATATGGCTCTTAATGTGTTTCAAGTTGTCGCCGTTTCTTTCAGGAAAACGCACACAAACCGCTATTTGCATATAAAATCATCTTAACGATCGGCGACGCACATCGCAGCTTTTCTTCCCCTTTTCGCATCTCCCGTTGTCTCGTATTTTATTCGTTGGGTGGTATCATCTCAATAATCGGTGGTTGAGTAGGCGGCGATGTTGC
>JBARBA010000277.1:0-6341 GCA_049792555.1 Anaerolineales bacterium | reverse complement strand
GTGTAATGGTTGGTGTGAGTGTCTTGGTCGGTGTGAGCGTGGGGGTGAATGTGGGTGTGGGAGTGAATGTGAGTGTTGGGGTGAATGTGATCGTGGGGGTCCTGGTCTGGGTTGGCGTGAGTGTGACGGTCGGCGTGAGCGTAATGGTTGGCGTGAGCGTCTTGGTTGGCGTAAGTGTGACGGTTGGGGTGAGCGTAATGGTTGGCGTGAGCGTGGGGGTCTTGGTGATCGTAGGAGTCTTGGTGATCGTGGGCGTATTGAGGCTCGTCGCTGTTTTGGTTGCTGTCTTGGTTGGCGTCAACGTTTTGGTCGGCGTCAATGTGACTGTGGATGTAATCGTCGGCGTTTGAGTGATGGTCGGCGTGAGCGTGATGGTCGGTGTATTGGTAGGCCGCGGCGTATAGGTTGCAATCAAGATCTGTGGAGGCACACTGATCGAGCGTGTAATGCGGAATGCTTCTACAATGGCCTGCCGGTAGGCTGCCAGGTGAAAGTAGGGCCAGGTGGCATGGATGAATGGGGTCATATATGCATGGTTGTAATCGACCATCACCACGGCGTATTGTGTCGGCGCTCCGGGGCTTTCAGCGTCGTGGCCGGCCCCATCATGGCATTGGGCGTAGGAGGCGTCATCAGTGCCTCCCATTGTGGATGGGATGACCACGTAGGGCAGATTCGTGCAAACTTTTATTTGCAAGAAATCTTCCACATGTTTGTCTGATGTGCCGGTAATATAAATCAAGGGTCCAAGCGATTGGTTGGCTACATCTTTAATGGATAGGAGCCGGGCTTCATCTATCGCTTTATTCTTTTCGTCGGTGGTGCCGTTGGTGCAAGCATCAGTGCAATACTTAAGCATGTACTGACCGGTGGATGCATAGCGCACTGCCTGGCGGGCAACGTTTTCGACCGCCAGCCAGGTGGCGAACAACATCGAGAAATCCAGAATACCGAAGATAATCATCAGCAAGATCGGGAAAGACAGCGCAAATTCAATTGCTGCCTGTCCTTTTGACGGACGCAACAGTGTGTGTTTTTGAGAAGAGCATGGATGGATTGTCATAGGTGCCTGCCTGCTGGTCTTATTGGTTGATGCGGGTGGCGAGATTGTTTGCAATCGCCAGGAAAATACGGGTTAGATCGGAAGGATTATTACCGTAGTTGTATAAGCCCAAAAGCGCGTTCGAATTGGTCATGTCATTGGTGGTGCCAAAGGCGCCGTATTTCAGCAGCGTCTCGCCGGGTGGAACGGGAGGGTTGTTGCTGTCCCAGCCCCTGTCTGTTTTCTTGGCGTCGCCCATGCCGATGGTGAAAATCAGTGTGGAGTTTCGTGAAACGATATCGAACATATCGCGCGTGCGGTCATCCGGGTCGTAATGCGCCTGATCCACGATGCTGATTGTGTTGTGCGGATACGGGGGGTTGCCTTTTGGATATGTGGCTCCCATGCAGTCCAAGTCGCTCGCCTGCCAACAGTGGCGGACTAATGCGTCATCATCGCGGCACAGCGCGCCCGTCCAGGTATAACTATTATAATCGCGTGGACAAATTGCTCCGCCGTTCTGATCGTGGCCGGCGTTGGCTCCGCCATCCGTCAGCAAGAGCAGCACCCACAGCGCCTGGTCGCGTTTTATGGGCCAGCCGCCAGAGGGGACGGGGAAATAAGAAGTAGCACTAGAGTAGTCGCCGGTCAGAATGGCGCCTGACAGGGCCACACCGTCTGCCATGTTTGTGGTTGTGCATTGTGATGCGTCTTCAAGCGGCGTCGGCCCATAAAACAACCCGCAGTCCAAACCGATATATGCGTTAGGACTGCCGCCGCTAAAGAGACGGCATGGATTAATGGTGCCATAGCCGTCGCTATCGCTAAGGGCAGGATAGAGTGAAGGATCACCTGGGCGGTCGGCTCTGGTAAAAGGGCAATTATTATTGCCTTCATATACTTGAAGGTTGCGAATGGTAGTGTGGATCGTATCGTAATTGTCGTTGAGCTCCAACCGCAGTACGGCGCTTTTGTCGAAGGTCACAATACCTACGCGGTCGTAGGGGAAGTACAAATTGTTCAGGAACAAATCCGCTGCCTTTTTGACGTCCTGGAATGGGAAGCAACTGCCGGGCATGCCATCCACGCCGGTTGGGTCGTCTGCGTTGCACGCCACCGGATTTCGGGCATCTCCGCTTGTCGGAGCATCAGGCCACCCGTAGGTCATCGACTCGGACGTGTCAATGACCAGCATCACGTCCACGGCCGCCGCCTCGGAGAGGGACACAACCTGGATGGGGTAGGTGCTAAAACCCGGCAGGACCTGCAGGAAATAGGTATGCACATTTTCCGTGACTGTGACGCGCACCATTTTTCTTAGGGGCTCGAAGCATACTTCCTGGCCCGGATGGGTGTTGTGTTCAATTGTAATCAATTGCTGCAGATCATTCGGGACGTTGATGTCCAGTCCGTGCAGCGCGGCAACGGTATCACAGGTTTCAACCAAAATGACGGGAAAATCGGGGTTGCCTTCGGTGGCTTTTCCGTCTAAATTGAGGTCAAGCATTTGCTGGGCAGCGCCTTGCAGTCGAGCCGCTTTATAGTTCCTTTTGAATTCTCCGCTGGCGGCCAGCGCGGCCGCGTCGACTGCGCGGCGCAGGCGCGCATAGCTGACGTACATATACCCCATATCGATTGCCAGCCCGATAATGGCCACCAAGGCCGTGAGCGTTATGGCAACGATGACCAGTACCTGGCCTTTTGAGCTTTTTTTGAAAGATTTGCGAAAGTTTCTCATGGATGGGTAGCCTTGTTCTTAGGGGCCAGCGGTGGGGACAGCGGTGGCATTAATATCCGGAGTCGGTTCTGCCGCTGAAAGCGGCATGATCGCATAAGCATGCAGATGTATTGGGTCTGGAACAAAGTTTGTAAAAATCGGCAGGCCTAGGATCTGGTGGTAATCATAAAATATCTCGACAATCAGGATGCCCGTATTGGGCGCATCTGTGTTAAAACTGCCGGTGACGAAACCCATGTTTGACAGTAATTCTGAGGTGTGATTGTGGTGGATACTCCTCGTGCCCACAAGGACGTAGTCTCCCTGGGTGCGTATACTTATAATCGAGATTACAACATCATCATGACCCACATCCAATAGGATCGGCGCGATTGCGCCTCCCTGCTCGTGCGTGCCCAGGCCTTCAACGATGGTGTCAATGTCGTCGTAGAAACTGTCCTGGACGACGCTGTAATTATCCGTCTTGGTGACCGGGTCGAAGAACGGGTCGTTGTTGCTGCCAAAGCGCGCGCCTTCACGCGCGCCGTCAACAAGATTAACATATTGATTCAGCAGGTTTCCAAATTCGATCATGCCCATGAACAAGAGCAACAAAACGGCCAGGATAACGGTCATCTCCATAAAGCTCTGGCCTTTGTTGCGCTGTTTTCGAATAAAGAGAAGTGTTAGTTTCTTCATTTTGATGGACTTGTTCCTTGAATTCGGTGCATTTCTGTCAGTTTTAGTGTAGCGCAAGCGCTGACCGCTACAATCCGACGTTGGTACTATGGATCATTTGCCCACGAAAAATGCAACTGCCTGCGGAAAAAAGATGAGAAGCGCCGCGCCGAGCACCAGATAGGGGCCGTAGGCCGTGAAAACGTTCATGCTCTCGAAGCGGCGCGTTGCGAGTAGAACCATGATAACCAAAAGACTGATCAGGCCGCCGGCCACAATGGCGATCAGCAAAGCCTGGAAAACCTGCGGCCAGCCGAGCATCAGTCCAATCACGCCGGCCAGAAGCACATCGCCAAAACCGAGCGCCTCTTCGCCGTCGTCCACACCCAGCTTGCGGGCGCGGTAACGGGCAAATAATATGCCGAACAGGTAGCAGATGAGCATCATGCCCAGCCCGGCAAAGCCGCCCACCAATGTATTGACAGGTCCGTTGTTCAGAATTCCGGCGATCAGGCCAATGACTGCTCCTGCGAGGTTGACAGTATGTAGAATCAGCCGGTGTTCCAGGTCGATCACCAATACCACGCCGAAATAAGTGAGCAGCAACAGGCTGACCCAATAGCCCAGTTTTGGCGGGGCATTGACCCAGGCTGCGGCTGAAACGGCAATTGCGGCGAGCAGAACAATCGTCGTGCGCCGTGATCTTGTATGTTTGCAACTCCGGCAGGCGCGCACCAAAAAGTAATCCTGCCAGCCGAAAGCGGCTCCGCAGTGACTACAGACCGGCCGCGAGAGCCGGCGCAGGGTTGGCAGGACATCTGAAAGGTAATTGACCAGCCAGCCCGCTAAAAATCCAGGAATGATCGCCATCATAACATTCATAATGCTTCCATTATATCAATCAATCTATAATATAACCTGTTTCTGCCCGGTGAGTGTATACTATCGGCTTACAATCCGGTTACAGAATAGGAAGACAACTGATTTATGGAGAAATTCATCATTGTAGGTGGTATCCCGCTGCAAGGGGAGGTGACTCCGGCGGGCAACAAGAACGCGGCCCTGCCGTTGCTGGCGGCCTGCCTGCTCACCGAGCAACCCGTTATTTTGCATAACGTGCCGCAGATCCGTGATGTTTTGGATATGCGTAGATTGATCGAGAGCCTGGGGGTCTACGTGGAAGATTTGGGCAACCGCTCCTGGCGGATTACCGCCAAAACGGTGCGCCCCGCCGATCTCGACCCCGATCTGACTCGCCGCATTCGGGCCTCCATCCTGCTGGCAGGCCCCATGACGGCGCGCGCCGGCGAACTGAAACTTCCTCCTCCCGGTGGAGACGTGATTGGTCGTCGCCGGGTGGATACGCATATCCTGGCGCTACAGGCCATGGGCGCCGAGGTGGATTATGACCGCTCGTTCCGGTTCCGCGCGCGCAGTTTGCATGGAGCAGATATCCTGCTTGATGAGGCCAGCGTTACAGCCACTGAAAATGTTCTGATGGCAGCGGCCATCGCAAAGGGCGCCACTATTTTACGAAATGCCGCCTCGGAACCGCATGTGCAGGAGCTATGCCACATGCTGAATGTGCTTGGGGCAAAAATTGATCATATTGGTTCAAACACACTCCGAATCGAGGGTGTAGAGCGTTTGCACGGCGGCGAATTCACCATCGGTCCCGACTACCTGGAAGTCGTCAGTTTTATCGGCGCGGCGGTTGTGACACACGGCTCCATCCGTGTGCGCAATGCTGGTGTGCAGTACCTGGGAATGATCCGCATGGTCTTCAATCGCCTGGGCGTGGATTGGACCGTGGATGGCGATGACATCCTTGTCCCGGCGCAACAGCGCCTCGAAATCGAACCCGATTTGGGCGGAGCGATCCCGTCCATTACGGGGATGCCCTGGCCGGCCTTCCCGACAGATTTGATGAGCATCGCCATTGTTGTAGCCACCCAGGCAAAAGGCAGCATCCTGTTTCACGATTGGATGTATCCCAGCCGCATGTTTTTTACCGATAAGCTGGTCGGCATGGGCGCACAGGTGGTTCTATGCGACCCGCATCGCTGCATTGTCAACGGCCCATCCAAACTGTATGCCGAGAAAATGGAAAGCCCCGACATTCGCGCAGGGATGGCGCTCTTACTGGCGGCCCTGGCCGCCAACGGAACATCGACCGTCCGCAACGTCAGCCAGATTGATCGCGGTTACGAAAATGTGGATGGGAAATTGCGCGCCCTGGGCGCTAAAATCGAACGCGAGAAGGAACATTAGCTTTTATCGGCAAGCATAACAAGAACGAACGCGCCACGCACCTGGGACAAGAAAAAGGTGCGTGGCGCGTTATTATCCAAAACAAACGACAGCCTGGGTATAAAAAGCGGGCATGCCCAAATTAGTTCAGGCAACGGTCTGGCTTAAGTGAATGGGCCGATCTGTATTCCCTTGTCGCTTATCCGCATCGTGGCCTTATCTGAATCATTGATCCAAAAGCTGCCGTTGTAAGTTCCCTTGCCGGGGATTTCAACCCAATATTTGTAATTGCCCCACCAGAGCGTGAAAACCACCGAACTGTTTTTCAAAAGATCGTACGAGCAGCTTACGGTGTGGTCGCCTTCCCGGGTGGTGCCGTTGATGAAGATCGATATGGTTTTCTTGGTCATGTTTTCGAGTTTAAATGGAGCGGTGAGGGTAGTGGTTCCCGTTGGGACAAAACAACCGATGAAGGGTTGGCCGGTCGCTACAGCCGTTGGCGCGGTGGTTGGAATAAAGACGCCGGGTGTATCCGTTGGAGGCGGCAATGTGATGGTGGCGGTGGGCGGAAACGGTGTGAAGGTGGGGGCCGTTGTTGCAGTGGGTTGGGCCGTCAGGGTGCCGGCGACCATTGTCAGGCTCATGGCGCTGATC
>JBARBA010000276.1:0-7043 GCA_049792555.1 Anaerolineales bacterium | reverse complement strand
GGGTACTCAACCACCGATGATTGAGAATTTACGAAAGAACTACTCTTTATCTCTTGTCCTTCTATCCTTTTCCATAATTAGCGCGTTTTCCCCGTCGTCGTAGTAGCGCAGCCAGCAATCCACCTGCTGGTATCCGGCCTTTTCGTACATACGGATCGGGTCCAGGTTGCTGGCGCGCACCGAAAGGCGGATGCGCCCGGTGGTCAGGCGCGCTTCACAGGCTTCGAGCAGCGCGCGGCCAAACCCCTTGCCGCGATATTCCGGCAGGACGCCGATCGTGGCGATCCACGAGAACCCTTCTGCCGGGCGCGGGTCGCCGGCGATGAAGCCGACCATGCGCTCGTCTACCACAGCTTTGAGACGGATCACGCCCGGAAAGCTAAGCACGGCGATCAGGTCGAGAATCGGCCAGGCGTCTTTGGGGAAACAGGTTTGCTCCACATGGCGCAAGTCATTCAAGTCAAACAGGTTGGCGGGGAGGATTTGCATGTAATGGTTGAAGGTTGAAAAGGTTGGCAAAGAAAAAGCCCTCCGCCGAAACGGAAGGCTTCTATTTTACCCTCGACTTTAAACTTTCAACCTACAACTTTGAACTACTCTTTCGCCTTCAAGAAATTTGCCAACATGCCGGTGAATTCCATCGGGAAAATGTATTTGGTGGACGGGCTGGCGCCAATGGCCTTGAGCGTCTCGAAATATTGCAGCGTCATGGTCTTCTGGTCCACCTTTCCGGCGGCAGCAAAGATGTTCTCCAACGCCACGGCATAACCTTCGGCGCGCAGGGCTTGCGCCTGTTTGTCGCCTTCGGCGCGCAGGATGTTGGATTGGCGCTCGCCGTCAGCTTGCAGGATGGCAGCTTGCTTGGTGCCTTCCGCGCGGTTGATGGCCGCTTCTTTATCGCCCATCGACTCGGTGACCAGCGCGCGGCGGACGCGCTCTGCCGTCATTTGGCGGTTCATCGCTTCCTGTACTTCTCGCGGCGGGATGATCTCACGGATCTCGACGTTGGTTACTTTTACGCCCCAGCGCTCGGTGACTTCATCCAGCTTCGTCCGCAGGGTGGTGTTGATATTTTCGCGTTGGGAAAGCACTTCATCCAGCGCAATACCGCCGATGACGGAACGCAGGGTGGTTGTTGCCATGCCCGCCGCCGACATCTCGAAGTTGACCACAGCCACCACGCTGGGTGTGGCATCGACAACCTTGAAGTACCACAGGAAGTCAATCGAAATGGGCGCATTATCTTTGGTGATCGAGACCTGGTGCGGCACCTCGCGGATCTGCTCGCGCAGGTCAACGGTGCGGGGTTGATCGATGAATGGGATCAACAATACCAGTCCAGGCCCTTTGGGCTTGTCCAGGACGCGCCCCAGGCGGAAGATGACCAGGCGCTGGTATTCAGGCACAATGCGGACAAAGCTGAATACCGCAGCTACAGCAACGACGATGACAACGCCAACCATACATAAACCTAACAGGGTAACAGGATCCATACTCTTTCTCCTTCGTGTGAATTATTTGGATATTTCTTCGACGGTGAGGATCAGCCCCTCACGCCGGAGTATACGCACCGGTTTGCGCGCTTCAATCGGCTTTTCGCTGCGCGCCGACCACAACTCGCCATCAAGCTGGACGGAACCTTCGATATGAATGGCCGTCCGCGTTTCACCGATCTTGCCGATCAGCGCATCCGGGTTTTGGACGGGGGCGCGCTGCATGGCAGCCATGGCGCGGTCGGCGCTGAACCAGATGAACCCGCCGCTGAACAGTGAAACGATTGCGGATAGCAGCGGGTTGACCCGCGGCCAGCCGTTCAGGCCCGTAAACAGGAAGATCGAGCCGACGGTCAACAACAGGAAGGTTACAACCAACAAGGGGATGCGCCACGTTCTTGCGCGCAACGCGACGAAAAACGGGATGACGCTCAAAGCCAGCACAATCGCCGCCCAGGTATTGATGCCCAGCCGCCAGGCGATAAAAGCAGCCGCCAGCAGGCACGCCATCAACGCGGCTTCAGGCGCGCCCGTGCCGGGGACCATGATCGCAACCAGCGTCAACAGGAACGCGGCAACGATCAATAAATAAGCGATATTTGGGTCGAGCAGGAATTCCATCATTTTGGCCTCTTTTGCGATAACACACTACAGAGTGCCGCATAAATAACTAAACCAGAATTCAAATTTCTACTCGTAATTTCTTTCAATGGGTTTAGTAAGTTATGTGATAAGCGGCAAAATCATTATACAACCAATTGCCCTTGCTGGTTTAGATATACGCTTAATGCTTGCGGGAGTTTTGAGCATTGGCTGAATACGAATTTCCGTCCGGGCAGATTGGTATAATGAAACGAAAAACATTGTAGCAAATGACACAGGAGCAAAAATGAAATTCAACAAAATCTGTATTCTCGGCCTGGGCTATATTGGCCTGCCCACCGCCAGCATGTTTGCCGCCAACGGTATCCAGGTATTGGGCGTGGACGTTAATCCCAAAGTCGTCGAAACGCTGCGCGCGGGCGGCATTCACATCCACGAGCCGGGGCTGCGCGCTGCCGTGGAAGCTGCCCTGGGATCGGGCGCGCTGACGGTGGCCGCCGCCCCCGTCGAAGCCGACGCATTCATCATCGCCGTTCCCACCCCGTTCAAGGATGGCGAATTTGGCGAATACAACGGCGAGCGCTACAAGCTGGCCGATATGCGCGCCGTCATCTCTGCCGCCGAAGCCATCCTGCCGCGCCTGCGCCGCGGCAACCTGGTGGTGCTCGAATCCACCTCGCCGCCGCGCACCACCGTCGACCTGGTCGCCCCCATCCTGGAGAAATCGGGCCTGAAAGCCGGGCTTGATTTTCACCTGGTCTACTCGCCGGAGCGGGTGCTGCCCGGCCAGATTTTGCGCGAACTGGTCGAGAACGCGCGCGTCATCGGCGGCGTCACGCCCCAATCGGCGCAGGCTGCCAGCGACCTGTACGCCGCCTTCGTCAAAGGCGAAATCATCCAGACCGACGCCACCACCGCCGAGATGGTCAAGCTGATGGAGAACACGACCCGCGACGTCAACATTGCCATCGCCAACGAGTTTTCGCGCCTGGCCGAACGTTTTGGCGTGGACGTGTGGGAAGCCATCCGCCTGGCCAACCGCCACCCGCGCGTCAAAATCCTCAGCCCCGGCCCCGGCGTGGGCGGGCACTGCATCAGCGTGGACCCCTGGTTCTTTGTCGAGAGCGCGCCCGATCTCAGCCGCCTGATTGCGCGCGCCCGGCAGGTGAACGACCTCCAGCCGGAGTTCGTCGTCGAAACGGTCAAAAAGGCGCTTGGGGCGTTAAACGGCAAGAAAATCGCGGCGCTGGGGCTGGCTTATAAACCGGATGTGGATGACCTGCGGGAGAGTCCCGCCGTTGAAGTGGTTCACCTGCTGGCGAAGGCCGGGGCTGCCGTTAAAGCGTTTGAACCGTTCAAACCCGACGCCGCGCTACCGGGCGTGGACGCGGTCCCCACCCTTGAGCTTGCCCTGCAAAACGCCGACGCCGTGCTGCTGCTGGTGAACCACAGCGAATTTCGGGGACTCAGCCCCGAAGCGTTGAAAGCCATCACCCCCGCGCGGGTTCTGTTCGATACGGTCAACGGCTGGGACGGGAAGGACTGGGCCGCCGCCGGTTTTACGCTTTTCCGATTGGGCGTGGGAAGGTAAGGTCGCATCCCTGCACAGGGTTTTCACAAATTTGTCCGGTTCCCGTCCGCTCCCGAATCCGCTCACACTGCACTGCGCCCCAATTTCATCCCTCGGGGTGAGCGCCGCTCATGGAGTCTGAAAAGAAACACACCCACATCAAATAACCCCGGAGCAACCCATGAAACGCTGCATCCCCGTTCTTGCTTTCCTGATCCTGTTCGGCTTGTTCTTGTCGCCTGCCGGTCTTTCAACTGCTCATGCGCAGAAGGACTTGCCGGTGGTGCGCGCCGTGCTGTTCTTTTCGCCGTTTTGTTCGCACTGTCACCTTGTTATGACCGAAACCTTGCCGCCCTTGTTTAAAAAGTACGGCGATCAACTCAAGATCGTCAATGTCGATATTACGACCGCTGACGGGCAAACGATCTTCGAGGCCGCCTGGAAAAAATTCGGCCTGGAAAGCAGCGGCGTCCCTTTCCTGGTGGTTGGAGACGACACCTACCTGGTTGGCGACATCGATATCCCGGCAAAATTCCCCGCCCTGATTGACAGTTACCTGGCGAAAGGCGGGGTGGCCTGGCCGAATATCCCCGGCCTGGCGGCGCTCCTTCCCAAAGACGATCAAACCATGGTGAGTCAAAGCGCGACCCCTGTGGCTGTTATGCCGGCCGCCAACGTTGGTTCCAACTTGATCTTTGCCCATGACCCTGCCGGGGGCGCACTGGCCGTCATCGTGCTGGTCGGGATGCTTTGCGCGTTGGGATGGGCGGTTATTCCCCTTTTTAGGAGAAAAAATATTACGATACCCGCCCGGGACAAGATGTGGCTGGTCGTGGCGTTGTGTGTGCTGGGGCTGGGCGTTGCCGGCTACCTGACGTACGTCGAAACGACGCAAACGTCTGCCGTATGCGGCCCGGTGGGGGATTGCAATGCCGTGCAGCAAAGTTCCTATGCGCGTTTGTTCGGCGTCTTGCCGGTTGGGTTGCTGGGCATGGTGGGGTATCTGTTCATCCTGGGCGCATATCTCGTCAAAAATTATGCGGGGGAAAAGTGGAAGGAACCGGCAGCGGGAGCCATCTTCGGCATGGTTTTGTTTAGCGTGATCTTTTCCATTTACCTGACCTGCCTGGAGATATTCGTCATCCAGGCGGTCTGCATATGGTGTTTAAGTTCGGCGGTGATATCGACGCTTTTGCTGCTGCTTGGCGCGGCGCCGTCCTTGAAACCCGAACAGGCGTAGGATCACGGTCACTTTGCAGAAGTTTTTGCATCTAACGAAGTAAAAATGGAGAATGTAAAAATATGGATTTTCTTTCCCGCTTTTTTGGTCCACCCCTGCCTGCTTTGAGTGTGCAGGATTTAAGCGAAAAACTCAAGAGTGGTAAACACCTATTGGTGGTCGACGTGCGCCAACCGGAGGAGTACCGCGAGGGGCATATTGCGGGGGCAAAGCTGATTCCGCTTGGCGAGTTGGACCGGCGGCTAAACGATCTGCCCAAAGGCAAGGAAATTGTCTGTGTTTGCGCTTCGGGCAACCGCAGCCGTGAGGCCGCCAAAATATTGGTTGGCGCCGGTTACACGGCCATCAACATGAACGGCGGCATGTCTGCCTGGCAGCGCGCCGGGTTGCCGGTCAAAAAAGGCAGCGCAGCCTCATAATGTTGCATTGGGACAACACCCAGAAAAATTCCGGTTCTTTGGGAGTTTCCGTGATAAACCAGCGCATCTGGCAGGTTACCACGCTGATTCCCAAAGAACCTTTGTGATGGTCAAAGCGACGATCATCTGGCAGCCTAAACGACCCTTTTATCGGTTCCACGATTTACGGATACAACCCCCGTCTGGGAGAAAATCTATGAACGCTTTCATTGAACCGCCCCAAAAGATTTCCCTTTTCCTGCGCCTGGGCATCCGGGTTTCGGAGAAAATCACCGGGCGCAGGATGCTCCCGGCCCGGATTTTGGCCTGGTATCCCAAAGCGGCCCTGGGTTCGGGGCTGTTGGAGGCGCTTGTGGCGCAGCACGACGGCAAACTGGATGAGCGCATGCTCAAACTGGTGCGCATGGCGGCTTCGTTTGCGGCAGCCTGTCCGTTTTGCATCGACATGAATTCCTATGAACACGAATCCCTGGGGATCGACGCTGACGAAGTGCTGGCGTTGCGCGGGCAGGTGGAGTTGGAAAATGTGCCCACTTTTTCAGTGCGGGAGCGGTTGGCCATTGGGTATGCGCGGTTGATATCACAGACGCCGCTCAAGTTCCACCCGGATTTCATCGCGCAGGTCAGGGCCAATTTCGATGAGCGCGAGATGGTCATCCTGGCTTCCACGGCGGCGCAGGTCAACTACTGGGCGCGGCTGATTCAGGCGTTGGGCATTCCGCCAGCAGGATTTTCGGAATAAGCAGGGGCAGCCCCCGTTACGGCCATAAACTTTGGAGGCTGCCCGGCTGTCAGTTTTTTAAACTGACTCGTTAGCGCACGCCAGATAATAATCTATTGTTTTAGCGTGCTGAACTTGAAAATGGCATAGAGTGGGCAAAAACCGACTGCGCCGGTGAGCAGCAACACCCCGCCCAGCACATCGGCTACAATAGCCAGCCATCCACCGAGTACCCCGCCAAAACCCAGATAGAGCAGCACGACACCGGCAACAGCACGGATGATACGGTCAACGTTCGATTCGTTCATTTTCATTTGAACCTCCTACGGCAATTGAGAATAAGGATGTAACACTTATTATGATGCTGCTGTCCCATAAAAGTTACATTTCGGCAATGTTTGATTGTTGATTTCTGGATGGATGTGATTTACAGGGGATAGCCTGACAAAATAATGACATATATCACATTCCATTCCACGAATGTGTGTCGTACAATACATTCGTGATTACGAATATGAAAATCTCCCCGTATCAGCAAATTGGCGAACTTTTCGAAGCGGTCGGTTCGCCGGTACGCATTCAGATTTTGCTTGCCATCGGAATAGGCGAAGCATGTGTCTGTCATCTTGGGAGCTTGCTTGGGCTACGCCAGGCATACATTTCCCAGCAATTGATGGACTTGCGCGAAAAAGGCATCATCGCTTCGCGGCGCGAGGGCAAATTCATCTATTACCGTCTTGAAAAGCCAGAAGTGCTCGATCTGGTGCGTATCGCAGCACATGCAGCGGGTATCGCAGAGAACGAACTGACCATCCAGGAAAGTTCCAGTTGCGAATGTCCCAAATGCAGACAGGAAGGCTGAAATGAAACGGGTGTGTTTCAAATGAGTTGAAAGTCTGGTATCAATAAAGTGAATTTTGGCAAACCACTTTGGAGAGAAAACCATGGCTTTCAACTCGCAGACAATTATACAAGACGTTCGTGCAGACTTTGAGAA
>JBARBA010000275.1:0-6335 GCA_049792555.1 Anaerolineales bacterium | reverse complement strand
GCGCTTCCCACTCCCAATCGTCTTTTTCGACTTCATAGGAATAAGGGTCTTCAATTCGTCCATCCTGGCAGGCTTGTTCAAATTCGGCAAAGGTCATGCCATATTTTTTTTCGAATGTTGCAATTTTTTGGTCCAAATCCTGCATCTTCAGCTTCATCAGGTCTTTCAGCGCAATAGGCAGGGCCAGATCAATACGTGATTCGCGCGTGAGTTGCTTGAGCGCCTCATATACAGAATTGGGTAAAGTAGCCGATTTTGTTACCATGTTTGCCTGCTCTTTCGTGGTGAGACAATTACCTGACGCTTCCGGGTTTCGACACCTGCACTGCGTTCGGTGCAGCGTACGGCCGGAACAGCACCGGCTACCCTTCGATGAACTCAGGGCATCGCTCAACCCTCGTTCTTGATATTACTCCAAATGCGCCTTCACGCTCTCCGCCGCAGCTTTATTCATGCCGGGGGCGGATGTCAATTCTTCGAGCGTTGCTTCCCGAATCTTATCCACAGAACCGAAATGTTTCAAGAGGCTCTTTCGACGGGTGGGGCCGATGCCGGGGATGGAATCCAGTTGCGAGGCCAGCCCGATCTTGGAGCGGCGCTTGCGGTGGGCGGTGATGCCGAAGCGATGGGCTTCATCGCGGATGCGCTGGACGAGGTATAGTCCCTGCGAATGGCGCGGCAGCAGCAGCGAGTTCGACCGGTTGGGGAAGAAAATCTCCTCCTCGCGCTTGGCCAGTCCCACCACCGGCACTTTGCCGGACAGCCCGGCTTCTTCCAGCACTTTGACGGCGCGTCCCAGTTGGCCTTTGCCGCCGTCGATGATGACCAGGTCCGGCAGGAAGGAGAAAGACTCGTCGGCTTTCTGGCCGGGGGTCTGAGTCGCGGCAGATTCAGCCGAAACCTGCCAGCGTTTGAAGCGCCGCGTCAGCATCTCTTCCATGCTGGCGAAGTCATCGGGCGCGCCGATGGAGGTGCTGTCAATATTGAACTTGCGATAGAGCTTCTTGGCCGGGACGCCCTGCTCGAAGACCACCATCGCGCCGACGGTGGCCACGCCCTGCGTGTGCGATACATCATAACATTCAATGCGGTTGGGCGGCGCGGCCAAATTCAATGCAGATTGCAGCTCGGCCAGCGCGGCTTCCTGTTTGTGCGTGTCGGCCTGCCATTGCGTGCGCAAAGCGCCCAGCGTTTCGGCGGCGTTCTCGGCGGCCATCTGGATCAACTCCTGCGGCTGGCCGTCCTTGGGCACGAACATCTCGAACTTTTTGCCGCCGCGCCGCGAACGCAGCCACTGCGAAACGATCTGCGCTTCCTCGATCTGCTGCGGCAGCATTACCTGGTCGGGAACGCTGGCGGCCTCGGTGTAGAACTGCTGGATGAACTGGCTCATCACTTCGGGGTCGGGGGTGTCTTCGGCGCCTTCCAGGATGAAGTACTCGCGTCCGATCAGCTTGCCGCCGCGGATGAAGAAAATCTGTACACAGGCCTCGCCCTCGCTGCGCGCCATGGCCAGCACGTCCGAATCGAGGTAATCCGAAGCGAAGACCACTTTCTGGCGCTCGATGATCGACTGGATGGCTTTGAGTTGGTCGCGGATGGCGGCGGCCTTTTCGAAGCGCAGGTCTTCGGATGCCTTTTCCATCTCGGCCTGCAAGCGCACGATGATCCCGTCGCTGTGACCGGCCAGGAAATCCATCAGGTCGGAGATCATCTGGCGGTATTGGGCCTGGTTGACGGCGGCGATGCAAGGCGCGGTACACAGCTTGATGTCGTAGTACAGGCAGGCGCGTTTGTCCTGGCCGGTGATCTCGCGGTCGCAGGTCAGGTACGGGAAGATGCGCCGCAACACGTCCAGGGTTTGGTAGACCGCATAGGCCGAGGTATAAGGCCCGAAGTAGCGCGCCCCGTCTTCGGCCATCTGGCGGGTGACGGTCACTTTGGGGAAAGGCTCGTTCCAATGGACTTTGATATACGGGTAGCGCTTGTCATCCTTGAGCCGGATGTTGTAGTGCGGGCGGTGGCGCTTGATCAGGTTCATTTCCAGGATCAAGGCTTCCAGTTCCGAGCCGACCACGATCCATTCCAGGTCGACGATGTCGCGCACCAGGCGGCGCGTCTTGTTGTCGTGGCTCGAATCGGCGTGGAAATACGAGCGCACACGGTTGCGCAGGTTGATGGCCTTGCCGACGTAAATAATTTTCCCCTCGGCGTTTTTCATAATGTAACAGCCGGGTTTGGTCGGCAGCGTGGTGAGGATGCCCTGAAGATGCGCGGAGATTTCCATACAGTGATTTTAACCGAAAACCCATCCCTGCTTTGGGATGGGTGGAAATTGGTGGCAGAGCGCGCCAAGAGCGCAGGGATTTTTGAACCCTGTTTCTCTGCGTTCTTGGTCGACCATTAAAACGAATACACCGGTACTTGCTGGGTGCGGAGAGGTTGTTTTTGGGAACGAAGAACGACATCCAGCTTTTTGGCAACGTCGGGACGGAAAAATTTCTCGCCGCATTGGGTGCATACGCCGGTTGGGACGTTCTCGAAAATCAACAACTCGCCCTGCCAGCGGATTTCGCGCGGCAGCAGGCGCTCTTCAATGTCGCCCCCGCAAAAATAACAATCGCCATAATCGTACTTCATGAGAATACTCCTTTTTTTACCTGTTACGAGTAAAGGGATCCTTCCATTTTGGCATGGACGGGATATAGACTGTTATCAAAACCAGGTTGCCAGCCATATTTTTGCCACAAACGGCATGTACTGGCAACACGCCAACAAAACCAAGCGCCAGGCAACTCTCACCGCGCCGATCTTCGGGATAATGCTCCAAAATCCGGCAATTCATAAGCGCCAACTCCAATTCTTCAAGGGCCAACCCGTCAGCGAGACGTTCATTGTCAGCATGGGCTGACAATTTATAGCTCTGCTGACGTACTTCAGCGGCAATAAACTCTGGGGTGAGCGGTGGCATATTTTCATTACTCTTGTTTGTGATATGCTCATTGTACAACAGTTCTGCAGCAATTTTCAAGGCAGGATTTTAACATGAATAAACCTGCGCTTGCCAGCCCCTTCAAGTGAATGTACAATCGTCATATCGTAAATGGTGACTGTTACCTTAAAATTATCCGACTCCTCCACTTTGAACGAAAAGCAAAAGCTTATCCACAGATTGCGCAGATTTCACAGATTTTTCTGCGTAATCTGCGCAATCTGTGGAAAAATTCCGTTCGAATGGGAGAGTCAATCACCTCTTTTCCGGCCCCGCATGACATCTGAGATCGAAAAACTCGAACGCACCATGATCGCACTCGAAGCCCAGCGCGCCATTCTCGGCGACGCTGTGGTCGAAACGACCCTGGAGTCGCTGCGCGAAAAATTGGCGGCGCTGCGTTCAGCGCCCGAATCGGTTGTCGCAGGGGCCGAAGACGCCCGCCAGCGAAAAATCATCACGGTTTTATTCGTGGATATCGTCGGCTTTTCCGAGTGGCCCGACGCCGAGGATCTGCGCGATACGCTCGAGGCCCTGTGGGAGCGGCTGGACGCGGTCATTACCCGGCGCGGCGGGCGCATTGACAAGCACATCGGCGATGGCGTCATGGCCCTGTGGGGCGCTGACCAGGTCAGGGAAGATGACCCTGAGCAGGCGATTAAAGCCGCGTTGGCAATGCGCGCCGTCTTCGACGATTTTTGCGACCATTCTCCATTGCTATCGGCTCCCGAAGTGCGCAAAGGCATCCGTTTGCGCGCCGGCATCAACACCGGGCCGGCCATTGTCGGGCTGATGGGCATAACCGGCGAGTTTACGGCCATGGGCGATACGGTTAACGTGGCCTCCCGCCTGAGCCAGGTGGCGCAGCCTGGAGATATTTTGGCCGGATACGATACCTACCGGCTGGTGCGCGGCGTCTTTGACGTGGAAGTTCAGCCGCCGCTGGTCATCAAAGGCAAACCCGAGCCGATGCAAACCTACGTCGTTTTGCAGGCCAAAGCGCGCGCCTTCCGTTTGCAGTCGCGTGGGGTGGAAGGCGTCGAAACGCTTTTGGTTGGCCGCGAAACCGAACTGACTGAAATCCAAAGCGCCCATTTTCGCCTGTTTGAACGCGGCAATCCGCAGGTCATCTCGATCATTGCCGATATGGGCCTGGGCAAAAGCCGCTTGTTGTACGAATACATCAACTGGGCCGATTCGCTCCCCGGCACCTGGTGGCTGTTCCAGGGACGTTCCCTGCCGTCCCAGACCACCTCGCCTTATTCCCTGCTGCGCGACCTTTTCGCCTTCCGTTTCGAAATCCACGATAGCGACCCGCTCTCCGCCGTCCACAAAAAAATGGAACGTGGTTTCGCCTGGTTCATGCCGGGCGATGACCGCGCCGACGAAAAAGCGCACGTCGTCGGCCAGTTGATCGGCTTTGATTTCTCTTCCAGCCCCTACTTGCGCGGTTTGCTGCAAGACCCGGGCCAAATGCGCAGCCTGGGATTCAGCTACCTCACCCGTTTCTTCGTCTCTGCCGGCCAGCAGTTGCCGGTCGTTTTGCTGCTCGACGACATTCATTGGGCGGATACAGGTTCGCTCGATATGTTGGCGCACGTTTTTAAAAATATCCCCGCGGGGACGCCGCTGCTGGCCCTGTGTACGGCCCGTCCCGCGCTGGCCGAACGCTACGCTGATTGGGGCGTGGGACTCCCCGGGGCCGTTCACCTGGAACTCAAGCCGCTTTCCCGCGAAGACAGCCGCGCCCTCGTCGAAAGCATTCTCCAAAAGGCCGAGAGCCTGCCTGCTGCGCTGTGTGAACTGGTCGTCGGCGGCGCGGAGGGCAATCCCTTTTACGTGGAAGAACTGATCAAAATGCTGATCGACGGCAAAGTCATCCAGCCCGGCGAAGAGACCTGGAAGGTGGACATGACCCGGCTGGACGCCGTCAGCATCCCGCCGACCCTGTCCGGCGTCCTGCAAGCACGTCTCGACCGGCTCGATAACGCCGAACGCCTCGCGCTCCAGCGCGCTTCCATCGTGGGGCGCGTCTTCTGGAATACCGCCGTCGAAGCCATCAGTCCAGAGTTGCAGCCTGAGCCTGAACGTTTGCAAGCCTCGCTTGCGGTGCTGCGCGCCAAAGAGTTGATCTTTGCCAGCCCGGTCTCCACCTTCTCGGGCGCGCAGGAGTACTCGTTTAAACACGCCCTGCTGCGCGATGTCATCTATGAGACGGTGCTGAAACGTCAGCGCGCGCAATACCACGCCCGCGTGGCCGAATGGTTCAGCGTCGCCAGCGGCGAGCGGCGGGCTGAATATTTGCCCACCATTGCCGACCATTTCGAGAAGGCCGGCGAAAATGCCAGGGCGGCCTCCGCGCTCACCGAAGCCGGTGAACAGGCCCTGGGCGTCAGCGCGTTCAACGACGCCCTCGGCCTCTTCCAGCGCGCGCTTTCCCTGCTTCCATCCGAAACACAGCGGGACGAAGCCTGCCTGAATTTGAAAATTGGCGAGGCCCTGTTCCGTTCGGGCGATTTTTCAGAGGCGCTGCGTTACAGCGAAAACGCGCTTTCCCTGGCCCGCGCATTGACCGGCGGCGATTTGCTGGTCGCCGCTTTGTATCAGGTCGGGCAGATTAACGCCGAAATCGGCAACTATGCGCTGGCCGAGAAGATTTTCAAAGAAGCCCTGCCGATTGCCCGCAGTAACGGTTCGCGCAGCCACGGCACACTGGCGCGCGTGCTCTATGGCTTGGGGAACGTCCACTGGCGTATGGGGAGTTTGGGAAAAGCCCGCAATTTCTGCGCCGAAAGCCGTGAACTGGCGGAAGCGCTTGGCGATACGAATACACTCTTGCTGGCGCTCAACCGTCTGGGCGTTTTAAGCGGCCTGATGGGCGACCCGGCCGGCGAAGAGCAAATGTACCAGCAGGTGCTTTCGCTGGCGACTTCGATTGGCAACCGCGAGAGAGCTGCCGTTGCGTTGAACAACCTGGGCGCGCTGGCCGATGAGCGCAAAGAATTAAAGAAAGCACAGGATTTCTACTTGCAAGCCATGGCGCTGGCGCGTGAAATTGGCGCGCAGCAATCGCTGGCCCTGTATTTGACCAACCTGGCCCATAGCGAAATCCGTCTCGGCGATTTGGAGCAGGCCCAATCCCATTTACGCGAGGGGCTGGCGCTGGCCTGTCGTCTGAAAGCGGGTCCCTGGGCGCTGACGGCTGTGCTCTTTTTTGCCCAACTGGAAGCCGTCCGGGGCAACCTCGCCTTCGCGCTTGATTTGTTCGGCCTGGCAGACCATCACCCTGCCTTCAGCATCGACCACCAGCGCCTGATGGAGCAGATGCTCGCAGAATGGACCC
>JBARBA010000274.1:0-3912 GCA_049792555.1 Anaerolineales bacterium | reverse complement strand
ACCAGAATGGGCGGTCGTTCCTTATGAAACCTACCTGCAACTTGTAGAAAAGGCGGAAATGTTGCAGGATGTTCAAGACTATGATGGCGCGAAAGCGGCCCTGGAACGCGGCGAAGATGAATTAGTGCCAAGTGAAGTTGTTTATGCAATTCTTGATGGCGAAAATGCCATCAAAGTTTGGCGCGAATATCGTGGGATGTCCCAACAAGAAACGGCTGAAAAGGCTGGAATTAGCGTCCCGTATTTGTCACAGTTGGAGACGAACAAACGTAAAGGCTCGCTTGGTGTTCTGACAGCCATTGCTAAAGTCCTGCAAGTTTCCCTGGAAAACATGGTATCTTTGCAATCATAGAACAGGTCAATGATGGTCGGCGGGGCAGTCCCCTCCGTTATACTACGGGGATTGCATCCCACTAAGTTCCACTACGGGGATGATATTGCCCACCCCGCCGTCACTACCGAACCGGACATAAAACTTTTCGACGGGGAGCCTATTAATCATCGCCTGCCTGCCGGTGAAATATCGCGAGTCAAATCAATGGCGCGGGGTTCACAGACCCCGCGCCATTTTCATCCCTGCCCCTGCCCAAACTGCCGGTTGCCAGAATAACCAAACGGGATGAGAATCAACCCACTCAACCGTAAGGAGAATTGATTATGTATGGTGGTCACATGGGTGGCGGCGGAGGGGGCGGCGGCCGCTTTGCTTTTATGCGGGCGGTGGACGAGCGCCCGCAGGTCACACGCCAATTGCTGGCGCGCATTTTGGGCTACGCCCGCCCGTACTGGCGTCAACTGGCCGGGACGCTGGTGATGATCCTGATCAGCACCGGCCTGACGCTGGTCTCGCCGCTCATCTTTCGGACGATGATCGACCAGGTGCTGCCCGCCAAAGACATCAACATGCTGGTCTTGTTCGCCGTCGCGTTGCTGCTCGCGCCCATCCTGGGCGGGGCCAGCGGCGTCATCCAGCGCCGGCTCAACGTGGAAGTCGGCGAAGGGGTGATCTACGACCTGCGCGTGGCGCTCTTCAGCAAGTTGCAACGCATGAGCCTGCGCTTCTTCACCAACACCAAAATCGGCGAGTTGATGAGCCGCCTGAACAACGACGTGGTCGGCGCGCAGACCGCCATCAGCAGCACCATCACCACCATCATCACCGACGTTATCCAGGCGCTGGCGCTGCTGGCCGTCATGCTGACCCTGGAATGGCGGCTGACGCTGGTCAGCGTGGTCATCCTGCCGCTGTTCATCATCGCCGCCCGGATGCTCGGCAACCGCCTGCGCGACCTGGCCCGCCGCCAAATGGAATTGAACGCGCAGATGAACGCGCACATGAACGAGACGCTCAACATCGGCGGCGCGCTGCTGGTCAAGCTCTTTGGCCGCGCCGTCGAAGAGGACGGCCGCTTCCGCGCGCGCGCCGCCCGTGTGCGCGACATTGGCATCGACCGCACGGTGGTCGGCTCGGCATTTTTCGCCATCATCGGGCTGGTCAGCGCCGTCGGCACGGCGCTGGTCTACGGGATGGGCGGCTACTTCGTCATCCAGGGCACCTTCACGGTTGGCACCATCGTGGCCTTCGGTTCCTACGTCGGCAGCCTGTACGGCGTGCTGCAAGGGCTGTCGAGCGCGCCGGTGGATTTCAGCACGTCCATGGTCAGCTTCGAGCGCGTCTTCGAGGTGCTCGACCTGCCGCAGGACATCGTCGATAAAAAGGACGCCGTCGTCTTGCAGGACTCGCGCGGCGAACTGGAGTTCAGGGATGTCTCATTCAGCTACAGCATCGACGAATCCAGGCTGTTGAGCGAAGTCAAACGTTACGGCAGCATGGACAACGTCAAGACAGTGATCAGTGGTCAGTTACCAGTGATCAGTGAAAAACGGGATTCGGGTGAGGGCGAGGAAAGCGTCCATACCCAGGCGCGGGACGCCGCTTTGGAGGGCGTCTCCTTCCGGGCCGCACCCGGACAATTGGTGGCCCTCGTCGGCCCCTCCGGCGCCGGGAAGACGACGCTGACCTACCTGATCCCGCGCCTGTACGACCCGACCGAGGGCAGCATCCTGCTCGACGGGCGCGACCTGCGCGACGTGACGGTCGACTCGCTGGCGCTGCAAATCGGCATGGTCACGCAGGAAAACTACCTGTTCCACGACACGATCCGCACCAATTTGATCTACGCCAAAACCGACGCCACCCAGGCCGAGATCGAAGCGGCGGCGCGCGCGGCCAACATCCACGATTTCATCATGGAGTTGCCCGATCGTTACGACACCATCGCGGGCGAACGCGGCTACCGGCTTTCGGGCGGCGAGAAGCAACGCATTGCCCTGGCGCGCGTCATCCTGAAAAACCCGCGCATCCTGGTGCTGGACGAGGCCACCAGCCATCTCGACAGCGAGTCCGAGGCGCTAATCCAGGAGGCGCTCAAGCGCGTCATGGCGGGCCGCACCAGCATCGTCATCGCCCACCGCCTGAGCACCATCCTGGCGGCGGACTTGATCCTGGTGATCGACCGCGGAAAGATCGTCGAGCGCGGCACGCACGCCGAACTGCTGGCGCTGGACGGGGTGTACGCGCAGTTGTATGAGACGCAGTTTAAGCGGGAGAAGATGTAATGAAAGACCTCCGAGTTCTTGAAGAACTCGGAGGTCTTTGTTGTTTCATTTCACAATCCCCCGCTCGTCCAGAAACGCAGATGGCTCTTTGTCTTTGCCATCTTCCCACATCAGCGAGTAGAACCAGATGCCGCTTTCGCCGATCCAAAAATCGGCGGGAGTAAAGGTCATGTTTGTTCCTTCATCCACTTGCGGATTTCACCCAACACAATTCTCAAATCCCGTTTGACACTGCCGGTCAGCGGTGAACTGTAAACATTGCCTTGCTCATCGTGGAAATGGTGCGGCGCGTTGGCGAGATGATCGTAATGCGGCGCATTGTCCCAACGTAAAAGTGGGACGGTCGTGAATAATTGATACGCGTAATCCAGAGACTCTGGCTCAAGGTGAATCCAAATTTGAAGGGAATGTTTCTTTGGCAACTGAGAACGTATCCTGGCTTCGAGCTTGCCAGATGGAGTTTCGTCGTAGTTCACAATACGCGCGCTTTCAACGAGCGCGTCCGCTTCCAACAAGCTTAATATGTCATCAACGATGGCTTGCATGGAGCAAATCCTGATAGGTCTTCTGCCAGTCAGCTAACATGGAAATAGCAGATTTCCAAGCCAGCCAGTCATCTTCCAGTGCGGGCGTGGCTGTACCTTTCAGGCGCGTTGTGAATTTATCAAATTCCATCCCATATTTATTCTCCATTTTTCGGATTTTGCGACGGTAATATGCCACTTTGCCGCGCACGGTCGAAACAGCCATATCCCACAAGGCTTCTTCTACAGTGGCAAATCGCTTCTCCGCGACGAGAGAGCCTGCAACTTTACTCAATACCGAATTTGGAGAGTTATATAGCGTCATTGTTTTATCTCTTTTTTGGAGATTATACTACCTGAAATTCAAAAAGTTCTGGCATAGATACGCGCTTGCGGTGTGGGAGAATGATCGTTAGTGAGATTATTTTACAATCCCGCGCTCGTCCAGAAACGCAGCCGGTTCTTTATCTTTGCCGTCTTCCCACATCAGTGAGTAGAACCAGATGCCGCTTTCGCCGATCCAAAAATCGGCGGGAGTAAAGGTCATGTTTGAATCTTCAGGCTTTTTGTCGCTTTCAGGGGTGTACTCTGCCTGCCAGCCGAAAATCTCTCCGCGCCAGGGTTTGCCAAGTGAATGCAGGTCTATCTATTACCCACAAGTTGGGGTTGTTCATTGAGGATGATACGCCAAGTGGCGGCCAAATCCTGAAGTCGCTGCCAGCCGCGCCAAATAGCTGTAACGCCGGGTTCGCCATCTGATTTGCGGCCC